>CAZBCH010000077.1:0-10604 GCA_964490235.1 uncultured Flavobacteriaceae bacterium
ACAAGTCGCTCTCACCTCACTTTTTTCGAAACAAAGTGTAGGTAAACCAAGTCATGCCAACTGCTGAAACAAAACACATGATCAGTAGCAAAGGAAGGTCTTCGTAATACTGTTTTTGTGTTTTGTCTACTGTAAATTCTATAATGGTTACAAAGCCAAAGTATAAGACCATTTGTATAAATCCATAAGCGATCAACGTAGAGGGTTTCCCTTCTCTAATCAGCTGTGCTACTCGCTTTATTGGACTTACACCAGTCATTATTTTACTTTTTTGATTTTATCACGTTTTGCTTCTCCCCAAAATAACGCGCAAAATCTTTCATGTCAAGTGTCATTTCCTTTTCGTTGGTGGCACGCTCAAAACTATCTGCCATGCTCATATATATCTGATAGTAGAACTTTTTCATTTCATCCATGGGCATGTCCTTAGTCCAAAGGTCGATACGCAATAATTCTTTTGGTTTAGGATCCCAAACATTGAGCATCACAGCCTTTGTTTCTTCATTAGTCACTCCTCCATCTGGAGCAGACCACTTGATATTCTCAGGAATGTGATTATCGTCTAACTCAATGTTGATCTTAATTTCTGATTTCTTATTTGCCATTTAAGGTCTGTATTTTGAATTTGTAAAAATACGCTGATGTTCCGTATCGTTCATCAGCTGTTGTAATGTCACCTCAGGGTTACTCTCCATATATGATCGAACGATTTGCAATCCAAACCATTTCCCGATCATTCCCGGAGTTTGATTATCGAATTCAGTATAGAATTTAGAAAAGGGAGCTAATCGAATAAACCGTCTTTTAGTATCTTCTTTCGCATCAAACAAAAGGCTGTTCTTAACGAAATAAAGCCAGATCTGCTCGCTATTCTCTTCACAAAAAGTAACATGCTCTTTGCTAAACCTTAAATTGATATCATCTGTTACCCCCGGCATACATTTATCTTTGAGATAAAGAATCTTTCCCCACCAGATCAATTCATTTACAAAAGTCTCGTCATCCAAATTTCTCTTCGCTAATGGAATGGCTACATCCTCTAACAACTCAGAAACCATAAACCGCTGACTTCTAAAAAATGCTAGATACCGATCTAATTGGCCATATGCAGGATGATTGCCCCCTAAATAAAGATCACTAGCTACAAAAATGTAAGCTGCAGTATCTACTCGGTAAACTGGATTATAAAAATCTAAACCTGAGATATAAGAGAATACTTTATACCGAGGAAGATCTGGGTAATAATAATACAGATGCTTTAAGCTGATATTCAGGTTAGTACGAATATTTTTAAAATTAATTGACTTTTGAACTTCTTTAAACAAACGTATTTGGCTTTCATTATTGGCGGCATGTATCCAAAAATCATTTGTTGTGTTATTCATAAACTCTGGATACGCAGCTCTAAGAACCACCAACCGTTCTTCTACCGGCTCTTGTGCTCCGTAAAGAGCACTATCAAAACGAGAAAATTGCAATTGGTAATCTACACCAGAAACGTCAATATCTTGCTCTGAAGAGAATAACGAACAAGCAGAAAACAGAAGAATAGAACTGAACACAGCCAGTCGAAGAACTTTCATCATTCCTTTTTGATTATATACGTTTTGATACACTAATTTCGGGGCTCAAAAGTAGAATAAAAATGTAGGCTAAAATGCAATCAGAAAAAGTAGCTCAACACATTATTCATTGGTTAAAAGATTATGCCAATAACGCTGGAATTAAAGGATTTGTTGTCGGTGTTTCAGGAGGTATTGATTCGGCCGTAACCGCTGCTCTATGCGCACGCACTGGATTGGAAGTTCTTTTGATCGAAATGCCCATTCATCAGTCTGAAAACCAAGTTAACAGAGCTTGGGAGCACATGCGTAACTTAGAAAACCGATTCGAAAAAGTACGCACAGAAAGTTTGAATTTAAGTCCTGTATACGATTCATTTATCGATCAACTACCAAAGCACAATGAAACCGAAGCTAAAAACATGGCTTTAGTAAACACGAGAGCTCGCCTAAGAATGACCACCTTATATTACTACGGACAACTAAATGGCTATCTCGTGGCTGGTACAGGAAATAAGGTAGAAGATTTCGGTGTAGGGTTTTATACCAAATATGGCGATGGTGGCGTGGACGTAAGTCCTATAGCAGATTTATTAAAAAGCGAAGTATACCAAATAGGTGAATATGTAAAGGTTCCTAAAAGCATAATGGTAGCTGCACCTAGTGATGGACTCTATGGTGCTGAAAGAACTGATGAACAGCAAATAGGCGCTTCTTATGACGAGCTAGAACAGGCAATGAGCCAGGTAGAAAGTAAGGTTTCTATGGATGATTTATCCTTAAGAGAAAAAGAAGTTCTTAAAATATATCTAGATTATAATAGAAGAAATCAACACAAAATGAACCCTATTCCTGTATGCATCATACCTGAAGATTTAAAATAAATAATTGATTTAATACTCTGTTTTGTAATACTATACTCACAGTTTATTTTGTAAGGAATAATTTTTAAGTAATTATATTTGAGTCCCTAGATATAACAAAATGAACATTTTAGTAGCAGACCATCATCCCGTTTTCAGAATAGGACTTGAGTGTATGATGAAAGAGAATAAAGAATACCACTTTAAAGGTAAAATAGATGATGGTGCTCAACTTATAAGTACTATAACAAAACTACAACCAGATATTCTAATTCTAGAGGTAGACTTACCTAATTCTAATGGTATAGGTTCTCTAAGAGAGATACGTGCAAATTTTCCTGATCTTAAAATTTTAGTTGTTAGTTGTCATCCTGAAGAGATATATGCCGTTAGTGCTGTAAAGGCTGGTGCAAATGGTTACATTTCTAAAACAAGACCAGTTAATGAAGTTAAACTAGCGCTAGAAACTATTCATTCAGGGCAATCTTATCTTTCAGAAAATATTAAAGAACAACTAAAAAGCAAAACCTCAAATAAAATTTTAAAGTTTAAAAAACTATCAACTAGAGAGATAGAAGTACTCAACCTATTATCTCGAGGTAAACGTAATAAAGAAATAGCTAGACATTTAAGTATAAATGAAAAAACTGTAAGTACTTATAAAACTAGATTATTAAAGAAACTGAACGTAGATAACATTGCAGATTTAATTCATCAATCTCGTTTACTACAAATCGCTAGTTAAATAAAAACCTACTAAGACCATCCGAAGGAATTACAGTGCTATTTTTACCATCAAGTTTTCTTCTTAACGTGTTATAATCTTTTATTTGTTGTAATGCTTCAGAATTATCTTTTTCTGGCGCACTATTTAAAATAATCTTGTTGATTTTTTCTACGAGATCAAAAATCAAAGATTGGCGCAAATGCCTCAAAACTTGACTTGTATACTCTGATACAGATTGATCTTTTTGTTTAGGAAATATTTTATTTCTTTCCCAGTCATGCAATTGATATTTTTCATCAGACATGGTAATATCTGCAATTACACTGGCGTATGCACCATCAAAAGCTGTCAATATAAGTTGTGTATCCAGCTTTTGCTCTAAAAGTAATACATCAATAATTTTTGTGTAAATAATCTGAAAATCTGGATTCGCAAATTTGATTTCGTCTGCTTGTAGATCCATCCAGATCTTTTCATATACACGATGTTTTTCATTTTTTGTAAAATATTCTACATCTTGCTCACTATCATCCCTTATATACTCTTCTTCAAAATATTCATCTTTACCACCGTATAAAAGTAATATTGCTATGATAGATCGCTCTAATAAGGCTCTCCTGTCCACTTTTAAAGCTGCAACAGGAGATTCTACTTTGGACATGGTTTGTTTAGATTGCTCTCTTACTTGTTTTTTCTTTTCTTCATTAAGTGTAGCATTGCGCACCTGAGCTAGTGTTGAGAAGAGTACGTCTTCTCCTATTTCTAATATTGAGGCACTTTCTCTAACGTAAATTTCCCTAGATATGTCGTCTGGAATCTTTGCTATACTATTTACAATATCTCTTATCATCCCAGCTTTCTTGATAGGATCGCCAGCGGCCTCTTCTTTCAATAAGTTAGATTTAAAAGAGATAAAGTCTTTAGCGTTTTGCGTTAAGAAATCTGTTATTTCTGACTGTGTATGAGACTTTGCAAAGGAATCTGGATCTTCGCCATCAGGAAAAGTACATACCCTAACATTCATTCCTGCTTCTAATATTAAATCTGTACCTCTAATAGCAGCACGCATACCTGCCGCATCTCCATCATATAATACTGTAATATTTTTAGTTAATCTTTGTATAAGACGTATTTGCTGGCTGGTCAATGCTGTTCCAGAACTAGAAACAACATTTTTTACACCTGCCTGATGCAGCTGGATAACATCTGTATAACCTTCTACTAGATAGCACAAATCTTCTTTTGCGATAGCTTGCTTTGCTTCATAGATACCATAAAGAACTTTTGATTTATCATAGATCTCACTTTGAGGTGAGTTCAGATACTTCGCAGCTTTTTTATCATTCGTTAGAATCCTTCCTCCAAAGCCCAACACTCTACCAGAAAGACTACGTATAGGAAACATCACTCGACCTTTAAAGCGATCAAATTTGCGTTCTTCCTTAACAATAGATAAGCCAGTTTTATCTAGAAATTCTAATTGATATCCAGCTTTAATAGCGGCATCGGTAAAAGCACTCCATTGATCAGGATTGTAACCTAACTGAAAGTATTCTATAGTCTCATCTGTAAAACCACGTTCTTTAAAATAACTATAACCTATAGCTCTACCTTCTTCTGTTTTTAATTGTTTCTGAAACCATTCTGCAGCATATTTGGAAACAAGGAACATAGACTCTTTAGCATCTTGCTCTAGTTTTTGCTCATCTGTTTGCTGGGTTTCTTCTACCTCGATATTATATTTTTTTGCAAGCCACTTTATTGCTTCAGGAAAAGTAAAGTGCTCATGCTCCATGATAAAAGTTACCGCATTACCACCTTTACCAGAGCTAAAATCCTTCCAGATTTGCTTTACTGGTGACACCATAAAACTAGGCGTTCGTTCTTCTGAGAATGGACTCAATCCTTTGTAATTAGAACCAGACTTTTTCAACTGTACAAAGTCACCTATCACTTCCTCTACACGAGCAGCGTCAAATACGGCATCTACAGTTGTTCTTGAAATCATTGTCTTAAATATATTGTTTAAATGATGCTATGACAAATTTAAATAAGAAATGTACAGTTGGGTAATGATTCTATTACTAAACCCTGCATTCATATTATTGATAAATATTATCTACAAATGCTTACCTTATGCAGAGTTCTATAGCTTAAATAATTGAAATTATTAATAACTCCTTGCCGTCTCACTCTTATTACCTTTATAAAAGGTAGTACACCTTAGATAATGTATAATCCTAGTCACATCTATTTCATCGTGTGCAATATTAAGTAAACTGTTCACCTAATTATCAGTAAATTTTTAAAAATTGATTTAAAGTATGCTAATCAATAACTACAGAAATAGACATTCAATCTATGCAAATCCACTTCTTGATCATATAAGGAGTGATAGATTTTAACGTTTTACCAGTTTCAGGATGCAATCCTACATCTGTAAAAAACTCTAATTCTCTTTTTCTATTTTTTCCATACCAGTAACGCACACTATTATCATCATTAAAGAATATGGTATCACACGTTACTTCAACTTTTCTAAATGCCGTTAATTTATCTTCATTTAAGAGTTTAAGGCGCTTTAATCCATATGTACCAGCGTCAAAATCTACTTCTTCATAATGGTCCTCTTGCCACACCATCCAGCGTTGTCTATTAGAGTAACTATAAATTAAAATAGCAATGATTCCTAACGCCAATATTGTTATCAGTATTTTAACCAGTCTTACCGGATTAATTTTCTTTCCTTCAAGCTTACCGCTTTTAACAGTATCATTAAAAACTTCATTGGATACATACTCTTGATAATTATCGTAGCCCATGTATTTACACAAACCACTTATTACGTGAAGCTGTTTGATACGTATGTCATCATTTTCACCATCTAATTTTATGGCTTCACCTCGATAGACTCGCAAACTTCTTTCCCCTATAGTAAAGCCCTCGTTTTCTTCAATAAAGTCAGATATATGAGTTGCTTTTTGAGTTAAGGAAGGCTGTAATACACCAGTTTTCTTTATTTCTTGTTCCGCTTTCGCGAAAGCGTGCAATATCAAAATCCTATTCATATTATTGATTTACAGTTTATTAACTTACAAAGATCACTTGGAAAAAAGTTTCCAAATTAATTCCTGAACAATTCCGACACGCTTCCAAGTATTCTAAGCACATATTTCTTCATTTGTTCTAGAATTGATTACCGCCTTACTCGTAATAGGGCTTACGAAAATCGATCCTACCACGGAGCATTAAAGTAAAATGAGGTGACCATTTGGGAAGTACGTATCTCTTTTACTCTTAACTCTCCATACTTCCCAATGAAGAGTTAGCTCTTCAAACTTGTACAAGTACACTACACCTAACAGATCTGAGAAAATCTCGGACAGCAACCCTTTTGCTCAAAATTAAACATTTCAAATATGAAAAAATTATTGATATTAAGCCTTATAACCGTTATCCATCTCGCGTTATTTTCATGTACGCCTGAGAGTATTATAGACAGTACAGAAGATGTACAGGCATGTTGTGGAAATGAAGGTCCTATAATAGTACCGCCACCACCACCGCCGCCACCTGAAGATGGCAATGGAGACTAGTTCTAGTTTTTAAAATTAGTTATTACATTAGAGGAATGAAATTAAAGTTATATTCATTCCTCTTTTTTTCTATAACTATCTCAACTTTCATTGAGTTGAAGGCGCAAGTTACAGATAGTTTAACCTACTATTCAAAAGCTGTAGATAACCCTGTAAACCCAGATGATCTCGCAAAAGCTTTTCAGTTTTTCAATAACGAAGTATTGAAGTATTCAAAAACTGAGGGCAATCTAACTTATGAAATATATTCGTTACAACAATTAGCAAAAATTCGCAAAAAAACCGGCTATGTTTCAGAAAGTGAATTGTTACACTTAAAATGTCTAGACTTATTGAACCAAATCAAAAACAAAACCGATTGGGAACAGATAAGCTACATGAGCACAATTAATGAATTGGGTATTATTTATAGAGAAAGACAAGATTACGCACAAGCTATAAACCTGTATAATAAGGCTATTTCAAAAGCCAAAAAGGCAGAGCACCTAGCTGTACTTTACAATAATAAAGGCTATGTACACGAATATAAAAACGAACTAAAACTTGCTCTTTCCTTATATCAAAACGCATACAATAAAGCATTAAAAACAAACAATAAAAGTGAGATCGCACGATCACTGAGCAACTTAAGTTTTCTAAAATCAAGACTAGATATAAACGGTGCTGTAGATGGACTTCAAGCAGCTTTTAAAATTAGAAAAGAAAATAATTTATTGCATGAGATTGGTTCTAGTTACGATCATTTAGCCAGATATTATTATACTATAGGAGACACTACAACTTCCACAATGTATTCAGATGATTTTCTTCAATTAGCTCATAAAAGTAGAATGACAGATCAAATAAAGAGCGCATTAAAGTTAAAGATTGAAACAGGTGAGCCGCAATACGCAATGGAGTACATTAACCTCACCGAGGATCTAAATAATTTAAAAGAAAGAAGACGTAATAATTTTAATTACTATGTGTACCAGTATGATAAAAAAGAAAAAGACTTACAGAAAAGTCAATTATTTAATGAACGACTTCTTTATCTCATCCTTTTTATTGCATTAGCATCTCTATCTATATATTTCGTTTTAAAATACAAACACCGAAAAGAAAAACTACAAGAAATTTATAATACAGAAACTCGTATTTCTAGAAAAATACATGACGAAGTTGCAAATGATGTTTACCATGTCATGACCCAATTACAAACTAGTGCACATGATAACAAGGAACTCTTAGACAATCTAGAAAATATATACAATAGAACCAGAGACATCTCTAGACAAAATAGCACTATCAACCTTACAACGCCATATGTAGATCTTTTACAGGATCTATTTTTAAGTTATAAAGATGATCAGGTTAATGTTATAACAAAAGGGCTTCCTTCAATCAACTGGGAACAATTAAAAGATGTCCAAAAAACAACGATTTATAGAGTGTTACAAGAGCTATTAACTAATATGAAAAAGCATAGCGATGCCAGCATTGTTATTTTAAGCTTTGAAAAATCTGGAAAATCATTAATTATAAACTATAAAGATAACGGTAAAGGAACGGCCATAATAAAAGGAAACGGCCTTCAAAATACGGAAAACCGTATCCATTCCATTAACGGATCAATTACATTTGAATCAGAAATAGGAAAAGGCTTCAAAGCCGTAATTATGATTTAAAAGATGTTTAAAAAGGTATTAATTTCAGACGATTATAGCAGCATTAATCAAGGTGTGCTTGCTGTATTAGATCAATTAGGTATTGCAAAGGTGAAACAAGTACAATATTGCGATGACGCTTATCTAGAAATTAAAAGCGCGATTCTTAATAAAGAACCTTATGATTTATTCATCACAGATTTAAACTTTAAAACAGATCATCGACAGCAAAAATATACCTCTGGAGAAGAACTTGCAGCACAATTGCGCAATGAGTATCCAGATTTTAAGATGATCGTATATTCAGTAGAAGATCGATTACAAAAAGTGAGGTATTTAATCAATAGCTTGCGAGTAAATGCCTTTGTATGTAAAGGTAGAGATGGCTTAAAAGACTTATCAATTGCTATACAAGCGGTTGATCAAGATCAAATGTTTCTCTCTGGAGCTGTAGAACAAGCTTTAAATCCTAAAAACAATCTTGAGATCAATGATTATGATATAGAGTTATTATCACTACTAGCCTCAGGACAATCTAAAGAAGCCATTAGTAAACAATTTAAAGATCACGGCATCACACCTAGTAGCCTGAGTTCTATTGAAAAAAAACAAGCAAAACTTCTCTTACAATTTAGAGCAAATAATGCCACACATCTTATCAGTATCGTAAAAGATTTGGGACTTATTTAAAAAATTCTCCGTCCTTACGGGAAACCGTAATAATAAAAATCATCAGATATATACCTTTACACATAGATGAGTGCTACTACTCATTATCAGGGAGATAAAAGCGTGTACTTCATTAGTATGCGCTTTTTGATTTACATTGATATTTAAGGAAGCTGCATTAAAATTTTTATGATTTCGCTTTCGCGAAAGCAAAAAAAAACAACTATAAGACTAGTACAAAAGAGGATGAAACACATATTATTTTTACTATTCTTCATTCTAAGCACAGCTAATCATATAGTTACACAACAAGAAACCTCGCTCGTCTCGTGGAACATTCGAGACTTCGGTAAAACAAAGACTGCTGACGAAATCGAACAAATCGCCGAAATTTTGAGGGATTATGACATCATCGCCATTCAAGAAGTGGTAGCAGGATATCGTGGTTCACAAGCGGTTGCGAGACCGGCCGATGAGCTTAATAGAAAAGGAAGTAAATGGGATTACTCTATAAGCTATGCGACTAAAAGTCCTAAATATAAAACAGAAAAATATGCCTTTTTATGGAAAACGAGTAAGTTAAAAGTTGTTGAAAAAGGAGCCTTAATTGCAGAATTAGATTCTTGTGTATATCGAGAACCTTATAGAATGAGATTTGAAGCAAACGGGAAGATCTTTACTGTTCTTAACTACCATTCTAGAAAGTATAGTGAGCAACCTGAAATTGAAATAAGTTGCCTAAGTGATTATATGCTTAACCGTAAAGATGAGAATATTATTCTCGCTGGAGATTTTAATTTACCAATTAGTCATCATGTATTTAACACAATCAAAAAAAATAATTTTAAAGCTTGTCTCAACGGTGATAGAACAACTTTAAAAAGAACCTGTGAAAACAATAATTACTTGAATCATGCTATAGACAATATTTTATATAATTCGCTTAATAATAAATTAACCGCAAGCGGTACGATTGACTTTGTGAAAGAATGCGATCAACTAGAGGACAAGAGATTTTTATCTGATCATTTACCTGTCTTTATTAAATTTAAAATGAAATAGGTGTTAAAAAATGAAATAAAAGCTAAGCCATTTACCTCATTTATAACGTACTATATTTACCTATTCAAAAAATGAAAAAGCAATAATTCCTAAAGCTTAAAATCACAATAACACAATAATCAATACACAATTGCAGTGACTCAAGAGAAACTTATTTTTTTCACACTACTCTGTAAAGGTTTAAAGAAGACAAAAAGCCGGCAGCCTAAAGTAAGAGTCATAAAAAAAGCTCTTGATTTCTCAAGAGCTTTCTAACTTTAGTAGCGAGGACTGGACTCGAACCAGCGACCTTCGGGTTATGAGCCCGACGAGCTACCTACTGCTCTACCTCGCGATTTAAAACAAATACTGTTTGTTTGATTCATGACATCAACAGTATTTCGTTTTGTGGAAGGCAAATATACGGCGATTTAATTGTTTGCACAACATTGAGTTACTTAATAATAAGTAAAAAAGCTTAAAAAAACATCAATTAATTC
>CAZBCH010000078.1:0-7991 GCA_964490235.1 uncultured Flavobacteriaceae bacterium
CATTACAACAACAAGCTAAAGGAAAAAAAGATGGTGACATCCGCTACCTTTCTCCTTTAAAAATTGAAACTCAAGAAAGAAAAAAGTACTGCCGTTTTAAGCGTAGTGGTATTAAATACATAGATTACAAAGATGCAGACTGGTTGTTTGGTTTTGTAAATGAACAAGGTAAATTGTTACCACGTCGTCTTACAGGAACATCTTTAAAGTATCAACGTAAAGTGGCAGTTGCAGTTAAGCGCGCACGTCACATAGCAATCATGCCTTACGTAGGTGATTTACTTAAATAATAAAATCAGATTAACAATATGGAACTTATATTAAAGAAAGATGTAGAACATTTAGGTTTTACAGACGATGTAGTGACTGTTAAGCCTGGTTATGGCCGTAACTTTTTAATTCCTAATGGATTTGCTGTAATGGCAACTTCTAGTGCTAAAAAAGTTCTAGCTGAAACGCTTAAACAAAGAGCTCATAAAGAAGCTTCAAATATTAAAGCTGCTCAAGAGCAAGCAGACAAACTTGCTGCGCTTGATTTAAAGATCACTGCAAAGACTGGTGATGGAGACAAATTATTTGGTTCTATCACAACTGCAGATGTTTCTGATGCACTTGCAAAAAATGGTGTTGAAATCGAAAAGAAATTTATTTCTGTTGCCGGTGGAACTATTAAAAGGTTAGGGCAATATGAGGCAGATGTACGTTTTCACAGAGAAGTAAGTGCTAAACTTACATTTAACGTTGTAGCTGAGAAGTAAGAGCTTATATTTATATCATTAAGCCGTTTCATTAACTTGAAACGGCTTTTTTAATTATAAAATTCAATTTTATGAAGTATAGAAGACTCACAAAAGAACAGCTGGAAGAAATGCATCCAGAGTTTATTAACTTTCTAGCCTCGCAATCGATTACTGCTTCAGAATGGGATGAGATTAAATCAAATAAGCCTGAAGTTGCAGAAGAGGAGATAGATGTCTTTTCTGATCTAGTTTGGGAAGGTGTTCTTAACAAAGCAAAATATTTAGAACATATTTCTCCTCGAACGATGAATTTATTTTCTTTAGGTGATACTGAAATGGAACTTATATCTATAATTATAGGAGATGAGCTTATTGATATAACAACTAATGAAGGGTATAAGTGGCTGCAGAAAAACCTACTTGATGATGAAGTAAAGATTTTTACTGCCAAAAAAGCTTATAGTGCAAATCCTAATGAAGATAAATTTAAATTAATAGAATCTGGTGCCATTATTACCAAAGGTGACTTGTTTAACTACTTTGATGATTTAATGGAGCTAGGTAAAGAAACTAATGGTTTTTAAGTGGCATAGATAGTAGATTTGTTTAATAAAAAAAGGTTGTTAGAATTTTTTCTAGCAACCTTTTTAATTATTTCTTTCAGAATATTTAGAATCGGTATCTAATACCTAATGCAATATCTAAATCATTTCCATCTCTAAAATCACCAAAGTAAAATTCTGGTCTAACGTCTAAGGATAGAAGTAATGGAAAATCAAAATTATATTCGATACCTACTTGACCAGCGGCTAGAAGGAAAAACTCTGAATCATCATCAAAGTTTGCTCTTCTTCTAAAATCATCATCAATACTTATTGATCCTAGACCAGCTCCAGCACCTGCGTACCAGTTAAAACCACCTTCTATATTCCATAACCATTGATAGATACCAGTCGCCTTAAAACCATCAAAACCATTTCCATCTTCATAACCTAAATCTATTTCTAGACGGTTGTTATCACCTAATCCTCTTTGATAAGATATTTCGGTTCCGAATCCATCGCCGTCACCTAGTCTTATACCTATTGCGTTTTTTGAGATTTGTTGTGCGTTTGATTGTAAAAGAAAACCTAATCCTATCACAGCAGTAAAAAATATTTTTTTCATAATTTATTAATTTTTACAGCAAATATTCTAATAATTAAGTATGCTAAAAGTTTTAATTTTGTTAAATAACATAATTATAATTAACCTTCAAATTCATCATCCCCATTGTCATCATTATCGCCTCTACCTTGTTCTCGTTTCTTTTGCTGATTAAAACGATATACAAAACTCAAGTTAATTTGTCTTTCTCTCCATTGAAACTCGCTAGAAGATATGAACGATGGAGTAGTAACTGTACTTTGTCTCACACGGCTATTAAATAAATCGCTCACATTTAAAGAGATTGTAGCATCATCTCCTAATATATCTTTACTTGCTGCTAGATTCATTGTAAAGATTCCATCATTAGTTCCTTGTGCATTTGCTGATGCTCCACGGTAATTAATTCTTGTTTGTAAATCAATCCCTGATGGAATACTGAATTTCTGGTTTAAACGGGCAAAGTAAGTTGTGTTTTCAAAATCAAAATTTTGATCATTGAATTCTCCATCTGTTGTCACGTGAAAAAGGTTGAAATCAGAATTGATAGTCCACCATTTAAAAGGTCTGTAAGTGAGCGTGAATTCATAACCTACTCTTTCTTGCGTAGACAAGTTTACTGGTGTACGTCTTATTATAGGGTCACCGTTATCAGTAATTTCACCAGTATCTTCTTGTATGAATTCCCAGTTTTCATCACTTCTATTGTAGTAAATTGATGTGCTTAAGGTTACTTTTTTCCATCTTCTTAGATAACCTAGATCTAGGGAATTAGTAAATGTAGGATCTAAATCTACATTACCTTGAAATATATTAGATTCACTTGATCTACTAGGGAAAGGATTTAAGAATCTACCTCGTGGTCTTCTTACTCTTCTATTGTAACCCAATGTAATATTTTCTCTATCTTGAATTTCAAAACCTAAGTTTAAAGTAGGGAATAGGCTGCCATAATCTTTGTTATCTTCTGTATTAGTAGTAGCTTGACGTATTACTACATTAGTTTGCTCATAACGTAATCCGGCAAGGAATGAAAATTTACCTAACTCTTTACCAAATTGTCCATAAAATGCATTTACTAATTCTTCATAATCAAATGTATTATTCAAACCTAGATCAGGAACAATGGGACCTCCAGGAAAACCTATTTGTTCCTCCAGATAAAAACTATTAGAAATATCTCTATAATTACCTCTATAACCAGCTTCCCATTGAGTATTTTCTCCTACTGGTAATTCATAATCAACCTGAACATTAACATTCTGTTCGTCTTCATTACTTATAGTACGTTCTACGTCATTTACAGTATTTGTAGTGGTTTCAGTTTCAAGAATATCTGCATTTTGATCTTCTAAAGATGTTGAATACTGAATACTTGCTTGAATTTTTTGGCCATTATCGTCTAGATCATTTTTATAATCTAAAGAGTATTGAATTCTTGTTTCATCTTCACTTTCCTCTTCTACACGAGTTGTAGCCTCATTTAAGTTTAGGTTTTCGTCTAATCTTCTAATCACGTTAGTATTAACATCATCATCATTTCCTTTGCGGTATACAATGTTTCCCACGATACTTGAACTATCATCTATAAAATACTCTGCTCCTAAACTAGTAAAAAAGTTTCTTCCTACTCGGTCAAAATCTCTACGTTCATTCACAAATCTATTTTGAGCAGTCGCACTAAAAAATTCTGAGTCGCTAGATGCATTTCCTGGTCGTTCTCTATATCTAAAACCAGTATTGGTAAAAAAGTTCCATTTGTCAGTTCTAAAGTTACCATTAAAAGAAGTTCCTACTTGTGGATTATATCCAGTATCTAATTGTAAAGATCCATTGAATCCTACTAATTTATTTTTTCTAAGTATAATATTCAAAATACCTGCTGTTCCTTCAGCATCGTATCTTGCACTTGGTGAAGTTATTACTTCTACTTTTTCGATAGCATCTGCAGGAATTTGTCTTAAGGCCTCGGCACCATTAAATCCTACTAATGCACTCGGTCTACCATCGATTAAAATGGTAACATTATCGTTACCACGTAATGCTACATTTCCTTCCACATCTACAGAAACAGATGGTACATTATCTAAAACATCACTAGCACTACCGCCACGTACCGTAAGATCTTTACCTATATTGTAAATTTTCTTATCCAGTCTAATATCAACAGTAGTTTTCTCTGCAACAATAACTAGGGTATCTAATTCTGCCACATCAATTTCTAGGGCAATAATTCCAAAGTCTTTATCTTCTGATATAATTTGATTCTCTCTTATCTCACTTTTAAAAGTAATATATTCCCATTTAATGGTATAAGTACCTGGTGAAATTGAAATTGTATAGTTGCCATCTAGGTCAGTAACACCACCTTGAGGAGCTTTTTGAGGATCTTTACTTATAAAAGATACAGTTGCAAACTCTAAAGGCGTTCCAGTATTTTTATCTATTAACTTACCTTTTACAGTGAGAAGTGATTCATTTTGCGAGTAAGAAAAACACGTAGTTAATAATAATACGATCAATAATAATTTTTTCATAGCGATTTTAAGGTTTAACCTTTGATCGCAAAACTATCTGATGGTTTTATCTAGCTTTGCTAAACTTAAGTTAAAGCTGATCGCTAGGAACATCCTTGCTGTCTTCCATTAAGAAAGCTTTAAGAAAAGCGTCAAGATCACCATTTAAAACGGCATCTACATTACCAGTTTCATGACCAGTTCTTACATCCTTAATGAGTTTATAAGGGTGCAATACATAGTTGCGTATTTGAGAACCCCATTCTATTTTCATCTTTCCTGATTCTATCTCTTTCCTTGCTGCGTTTCTTTTTTGCAATTCGATTTCAAATAATTGAGATTTCAACATTTGCATCGCCTTTTCTCTATTTTCTAGCTGTGATCTAGTTTCAGAATTATGAATAACAATTCCTGACGGATGGTGAGTTAAAATAGCTTTTGTTTCTACTTTATTTACATTTTGTCCACCAGCGCCACTTGATCGTGCAAAATCCCAAGAGATATCAGCAGGATTAATATCGATTTCGATCGAGTCATCTGCTAGCGGATACACATAGACTGATGCAAATGAGGTATGGCGTTTTGCATTTGAATCAAATGGAGATATACGTACTAATCTATGCACTCCATTCTCGCTTTTTAACCACCCAAAACTATAATCTCCTTCAATTTCTAAGGTTACCGTCTTAATACCTGCGACATCACCTGCTTGAAAGTTGAGTTCTTTAACTTTATATCCATTTTTTTCAGACCACATGAGATACATTCTCATTAACATCTCTGCCCAGTCACATGATTCGGTCCCGCCAGCGCCAGCTGTTATTTGTAATACAGCGCTCATGTCATCGCCTTCATTTGAAAGCATGTTTTTGAATTCTAATTTTTCAATTAAATCATTTGCTGCATTAAATTTAAGCATGACGTCTTGTTCTGTTGCCTCTTCTTCCTTAAAGAATTCAAACAATACCTCTAGATCTTCAGTAAGTGTAACGGCAGTAGCATAGTCTGTGGTCCATTGCTTTTTATTTCTTAGGACTTTCATGATACTTTCTGCCTCTTTGGGATCATTCCAGAAGTCTGGTGAGAAGGTTTTTTCTTCTAGGTTTGTTATTTCTATTTGTTTGGCATCGATTTGCAAATAATTTTTGAGCTTTATAACTCTTTCATGCAATTCTTTAACCTGTTCAGCAGTGATCATAAGATGAATTTCAACTGTGCAAAAATAGAATTAAATTCTTTGCTATAGAGTTCCTATATGTAAGGTATAGGGATTATTTTTATACCGCTTTCGCGAAAGCGGAAACCCAACATTTTTCTATTTCATAAAAAAATTTACTGAGTAGAATTTGAGCGAGTTAGTTTAATAGATTCCAATAATTTTAAAATATGATCGATTTAAGAAGCGATACTGTCACAAAGCCATCTAAAGGAATGATGGAGGCTATTATTAATGCAAATGTAGGTGATGATGTTTACAAGGAAGATCCTACAGTTAATGAGTTAGAAAGACGCGTGGCAGAGATGTTCGGTATGGATGAGGCTCTATTCTTTCCTACAGGTAGCATGGCAAATCAAGCAGCAATTAAAATGCATACACAACCTGGAGAGCAACTTATTTGTGATAAATATGCCCATGTATATAATTATGAAGGTGGTGGTGTTTCTTTTAATAGTGGTGTTTCTTGTAAACTTTTAGACGGTAATAGAGGAATGATTACGGCAGCTCAAGTAGAGGAGGCTATAAATCCACCAGATTTTTATCATAGTCCACTCACCACATTAGTCTGTTTAGAAAACACTACAAATAAAGGTGGTGGCGCTTGCTATGATATGCAAACTTTCAAAGAGATTAAAGCAGTTTGTGAAAAGCATCAATTGGGTTTACACTTAGACGGAGCAAGATTATGGAATGCACTTATAGCTACAGGGCAAGATGCTAAAGATTATGGAAACGTCTTTGATACCATATCTGTTTGTTTTTCTAAGGGAATGGGTACTCCACTAGGTACCGTACTTGCGGGAAAAAAAGAGATTATGAAAAAAGCTATGCGCGTGCGTAAAGTGCTAGGTGGTGGAATGAGACAAATAGGTTTTATGGCTGCAGCTGCAATTTATGCACTGGATCACAATTTAAATCGTCTAGGTGAAGATCATTTGAGAGCAAAAGAACTAGGAGTTTTTCTTGAAAAATTACCATACGTGTTAAAAGTTGAACCTATAGAAACTAATATTATCATTTTTGAAGTGAAGAATGAATCGGCATTGATGCATTATCTAAGTAATCATAATGTAATAATAAGTAATATGGGTAGTGGAAAATTGAGAATGGTAACCCATCTAGATTATAACGAGCAGGATCAAGTTAATTTAAAGCAAATTTTAACAGATTTTTTAGAAAATTGAATTATTATACAATTCAATTATGCATTTTGTCGTTGTTTTTAGTTGTTATATCTAACAACCTGCTAGTTTGTTAGCCCATTTCCTAATTTATCGTTAAATTATAGGATCTTTGCACAATAATTATAATCTAAATTCAACCTAAATGAAAAAATTAGTACTATCTCTAGTAGCGATCGCTTCAGCAAGTTTTGCATTTGCACAAGATCTACCTACTAACCCAGAACCAGGAAAATGTTACGTACGTTGTACTACACCTGATGTTTATGAAAATGAAACGATTAGCCTAGAGGCAACACCAGCATACAAAAGGCTAAACGTTGTACCTGCAACTTATGAAACGGTTACAGAAAGAGTTCTAGTTAAAGAAGCTTCTAAAAAGTTAAGAGTAATCCCAGCAACATATAAGACAGAAACTAGAACTTATGTAAAGAAACAGGCAGGTTCTACTATTTCTATTACTCCAGCAACTTTTGGTAAAACTACTGAGACTATTGAGGTAAAACCAGCTTATGCGCAATGGGAAATGAGTTCTGTACCACCAGCAGAATGTACTTCTTCTAATCCAGATGACTGTCGTTACTGGTGTTATAAAGGTTACCCAGCAGAATTTACTACGGTATCTTTAACTACACTTGCAAGCGATGCTACATTTAATCGTACAGCTGTACCAGAGCAAATGGGTACTTACACTGTAAAAGTTGTAGACCAACCTGCAAGAGTTGAAGAAATTGAAATTCCAGCAGAATATGCTAATATTACTAAGACTGTTTTAAAGTCTGATGCAACTACAACTGAAAGTGTTGTACCAGCTACTTCAAAAACTGTTTCTCGTGAAAAATTAGTATCTAAAGGTGGATTAACTGTATGGTCAGAAGTAGATTGTAAACTTGTTGAGTACAACGGTCTTGCAATTAACTGGAGACTAGGTAGCGCGACATTAACTGCTGCAGATAAAGCTGAAATCGACGCAAAATTATTGAGCGTTATGAATAATACTGCAGGTTCTAAAGTAGAGGTTGCTTCTCATACAGATTCAAGAGGTTCTAAAACTTCAAATCAATCATTATCTGAGAGACGTGCACAAGCGGTAGCAAATTATTTAATGTCTAAAGGAATCAATTCATCTCGTATCGTTGCAAATGGATATGGAGAAACTAAATTGAAAAACCGTTGTGCTGATGGTGTA
>CAZBCH010000079.1:0-7714 GCA_964490235.1 uncultured Flavobacteriaceae bacterium
CGTCGTGTGCAACGTTTCCTATCGCAACCTTTCCACGTTGCAGAGCAGTTTACTGGTCTTAAAGGTGTGTTAGTAGATATTAAGGATACTATTAAAGGTTTTAACATGATAATGGATGGAGAGTTAGATCATCTTCCAGAAAGTGCATTCAACCTTAAAGGTACGATTGAAGAAGCTATAGAAGCAGGAGAAAAAATGCTTTCTGAAGCGTAAATTAGTAAACGGTTAAAATCCTACATTGTATTCAATGATCATTATAGCCGTAACTAACTAAATTAGATAACAATGATTTTAGAAATAGTAACTCCAGAGATGACTCTTTTTAGTGGTGAGGTAGAATCAGTTTCTGTTCCTGGTATTAATGGACAGTTTCAGATGCTAGATAATCACGCACCAGTAGTGTCTCTTCTTACTAATGGTTCAGTTAAAATATTTGGTAAAGTAGATCTAGATGAGTCTGTCGCAACTTTATTTATTAAAGAAGATGGAACTACTAATTATGCTATTACTGGTGGAGTTTTAGAAATGAAGGACAATAAAGCTATAGTCCTGGCAGATTAACCTTCTTTTACAATCTATTAAAAAGTCTTCATCCATGATGAAGACTTTTTTATACTCTTATATTAGTGTAGTTGAGCCATTGTTTAAAGAAATTTCTACAAGTATGTATCTAATAATGTAAAAATGCTCGAATATAGGTTCAAAAAAAAGTCTGCAAATACAACTTTGCAGACTTGAAGTATTTAGAATGATTATCGCAATCATTCATCAATCATTCTTATTTCAATAGTTTAATCGACTTTTCATTACCACTGGACATTGCAAGATCTAATGCTGTTTTGCCATCGACTTTTATAGACTTATCTGCACCAGCATCAAGTAATAATTGAATTGTATTTGTTCTATTCATTTTTGCTGCCCACATAAGCGGCGTGTAATTATTACAAGCTTGATTAACGTTAACCTTTGCTTCCGTAAGAAGATAGTCAATTACGTCACCGCTGTTCATTTGTATTGCAAGTTGTAAAAGCGTTGACTTTTTAGTTCCAGCCGTTAAACATTCATTTTTATTAGCGTCATTTACTAAGGCTTTAAGATTTGCAGGGCTGTCGTTTTTTAAAGCTATAGTCATCTCTCTTGTTAAATCTTGTGCAGTCGCTGTTCCTGCGACAATTAAAGCGAGGATTAAAAGAACTTTTTTCATCATTATAAGTTTTAAGAACTGCTAATATAACACTATCGTTTAAAACCTTTTAGAAATTATCAATGGATTTTTATAGTGCGTTTTTTTCATCATAGGATATAATTGGTTGTTCATTTTACTCATTTTAAGGAAATAATTAATTAATTGAAAGATGTATTGCTAGCTTTCGCGAAAGCGTTATTGAAATCAGTTCTTTAAAAAATCATTATCGCTATTCATAACTGAATTTTAAGTAGTAGGTTTTAAAATCAATTATTTTATTCACGAGGAAAAGTTCGTTTACAAGCTAGAATCCGTACAAATCGTTTGAGTATCATTATTTTTACATTAATATATAAAAGGATTACATGAAGAAGTGGAGTTTATTTTGTCTAATATTTGGGGTCATTTTATCTAGCTGTGAAGAGCATAGGGAATTAAGTTCTGTAAATCCAGAAAATTGGTCTAAGAGAGCTGTAGATATTTCGGCTTTAGACTCTCTTGAATACGGCAAGTCATATCTATCTGTTTATTCACAAATTTATAATCGTACAGAACATGTTAAAAGTAATTTAACCACTACCGTTAGCATGAGAAACAAAAGTGAGACTGATACAATATATCTTTTAAGAGCTGAGTATTTTGATACAGAAGGCACTTCTTTAAGGAACTATTTTAAACAGACTATCTATCTTGCACCGTTAGAAACGACAGAAATTATTATTGAAGAGCTAGATATTTCTGGTGGGACAGGTTCTAATTTTATCATAGAGTGGAAAACGCCACCTAACTGTCCAGAACCTTTATTTGAAGGAATCATGACCTCTACAATGGGACAACAAGGTATATCGTTTACTACTAAAGCAGAAAGAATAGATTAATTATGGTTGAAATTTTAACGACGATATTTTTTGTTTTTGCTGTCATAGACCCTATAGGATCTATTCCGGTATACCTTGAGGCTACTAAAGAATTTGATCTAGCACACAAGAAAAAAATTGCTATCAGGGCATCTGTTATTGCCTTTATGATCTTATTGTTTTTTATAGTCATAGGACAGCTCATTTTAGAAGGTATGTCTGTATCTCTAGATGCATTTCAAATTTCTGGCGGTGTAATTTTATTTCTCTTTGCTTTAACAATGATTTTTGGAGACGGCAAACCAGAGCTAGAGAAAAATAGAATAACAGATTACAAGCATGTAACGATATTTCCTATAGCAATACCATCTATTGCATCTCCGGGAGCGATAATGGCTGTGGTTTTATTAACTGATAATCATATTTATACTATAGAACAGCAAACTATTACTACTGCTATTGTACTATTAGTAATCGGGCTTACTAGCGTTATTTTATTAGCTGCAAATCATTTACAAAGATGGATAGGTAGTTATGGTATTACAGTAATAAGTAAAATCATGGGATTGATACTTGCTTCATATGCGGTACAAAGTATTTTAAGTGGGATTAGTAATTACTTCCAGAACATTTAAAGGAATAGATAATGCATTGTAATCTAATAGACTCCTTTTTGCAATATAACATTAGCTTATTCTACCAATAGTTCCCAAATTATTTATAGACCTTAAATTACTTTAATTTTGACAGAATTTATATTCTGTTCTACTAATAAGATTTACTCTTAACAGTTTATCTTTTCATCTAGGCAAGAGTCTTTTATACCTTATTTTTGTTTTATGCTTCCAGATAAATTACAAGCTCTAATAGGAATGCGTCACTTCTCAGGGAATTTGCGCAAATTAGTCGCAAATAAAGATAAAGTTGACTTCTCCTCAAATGATTATTTAGGTTTTTCAAAACTACCTATACCACAATTAACAAACTCGAATGGAGCAACAGGTAGCCGTCTAATTTCTGGACATAGCGATTTATATGATAAAGTAGAGCAACAAATTGCTCATTTTCATAATGTGCCAGCTGCCTTGTTATTTAACTCTGGATATGACGCAAACATAGGCCTAATTCCAGCACTTACTGATCGAGCAGATTTAATTCTGTTTGATCAATTAGTTCATGCTAGTATACGAGATGGAATTCAACTCTCTAAGGCAAAGTCATTAAAATTTCGTCATAACGATTTAGATCATCTTGAAATATTGTTATCAAAATTTAGCGATGCAGATCAGCGAGAGGTTTACGTTATTACAGAATCTGTATTTTCAATGGATGGCGATATGCCAGATCTTGAACGTATCGTGAATCTCACTAAGAAGTTTCAAAACGTTTACTTGATTCTAGACGAGGCTCACGCAGTAGGTGTTATAGGAAAACGAGGTGTAGGACTCGCTCAAAAACTTCAATTAGAGAAAGACATTTTTGCACGAGTAGTTACTTTTGGTAAAGCCATAGGTACTCATGGTGCAGCAGTTTTAGGTAGCGCAGATTTAAAAGAGTACCTCATCAATTTTGCGCGCAGTTTTATTTACACGACAGCACTTCCGCATCATACATTAACCTGTATTTCAAATGCTTACAGTGTGTTGATGCACAATGATAACGCAGTTATTAAATTGCGCAATAATATTTCTCTCTTTAATAAATTAGTGTTGCAAAATGGTTTAAGATTACGCTTTCGCGAAAGCGAGACAGCTATCCAGATCTGTACAATCCCTAAGAATGAGAAGGTGAAAAAAGCAGCATCAATACTTCAACGAAACGGTTATGATGTTCGTGCAATATTATCACCTACCGTTCAACAAGGAGAAGAACGCTTGCGTATTTGTATACATAGTTTCAATACTGAAAAACAAATGGAACTAATGTTACAATTACTTGCAACAACTTTAAAAAAACTATGAGTAAATTTAGAACGATTGCCGTTTTTTCCTATCCAGCTGAAGCTGTTGTGGTAAAAGGAAAACTAGAGAGTGAGCAAATACAGGTTTTTTTAAAGGATGAATTTACCGTTGCTACAGATCCTTTTGCTACAAATGCAATAGGTGGAGTGAAGATGCAAGTTTATAAAGAAGATTTTATAAAAGCGATGGGCATATTAGAAAGTTCTAATCCAGATCTCGTAAAATATCGTGTGGAATATGTTAAATGCCCTAATTGCCAAAAAAGAAAGGCAAGAGAACTGCGTGATATTGAAACAGCGCGTACTTTTGCAGAAAAATTGAAGGCAGTCCTTCTAAGCATACTTCCTTTTACTAGTTCATATAATTATCAATGTATGAACTGCAACACAAAATTTGATATTGATGAGTGATATATTTATTACTGGTATAGGTACCGATGTAGGTAAAACGGTTGTTGCTGCGGTAATAACGCAAGCACTTCAAGCCGATTACTGGAAACCTATTCAAAGTGGTCTAGACACGACTGATAAAGCGACCATTTCTAGATTAATAACAAACACAAAAACAACAATTCATCCTGAAGCATATCGATTAAAAACACCCATGAGTCCACATAAGGCTGCTGAAATAGATGGGGTGATCGTACAGCTGGATAAGATCGTACGACCTATTACATCAAACAAACTTGTTATAGAAGGCGCTGGAGGTTTATTAGTACCTATTAATGATGAGAATACCATTATGGATTTGATTACTCCTAACGACAAAGTGATTTTAGTAAGTTCAGGATATTTGGGTAGTATCAACCATACTTTATTAAGTATTGAAGTTTTGAAAGCTAGAGGACTTAATTGTGTAGGAATTGTTTACAATCACATTGAACTTGATGGAACCATAGAGATTATTGAAAAAATGACAAATGTTCCTACCTTAGGTCATCTTAATCGCGAGGACACCATCGATGCTACGGTGGTAAAAAAGTATGCTATTCAATTAGAAAAAGCTTTAAAATCTTTATGAATAAGCAAGAATTATTAAAAAACGATGCAAATTACGTTTGGCACCCACTAACTCAACATAAAACTGCTTCAGAGCCGCTTGCAATATCTCATGCTTCAGGAAACTATTTATTCGACTTTGACGGTAAGAAATATTTTGATGGTATCTCGAGCTGGTATACTTGTAGCTATGGTCATACAAATCCTAAATTAACTACAGCTCTTAAAAAACAGGTAGATCAATTACATCATGTGGTGTTTGCTGGTATGACACATGAGCCAGCAGCTATGTTAAGTGAGAAATTGATAGGCATTTTACCTGACAACCAGAAGAAATTGTTTTTTTCTGAGAACGGTTCTACGAGTGTAGAGATAGCCCTTAAAATGGCTTTTCAGTATCATTTTAATAGTGGTGAGAAACGAAATATAGTTGTTGCCCTAGATAACGGTTTTCATGGTGATACTTTTGGAGCAATGAGTGCGAGTAGCTTATCTGTTTATAATGGTCCGTTTGAAGATTTCTTTATAGATGTGATACGCATTCCAGCACCTACAAAAGAAAACCTAGATAAAGTATTAGATCAGGTATCTATTATAGTTAAGGAATATAATATTTCTAGTTTTATTTATGAACCATTAGTTCAAGGAGCTGCTGCCATGCAACTTAATGACGCACAATCTTTGTGTCAGGTGATTAATAAGTTCCAGCAGCATGGTGTTATCGCTATTGCAGACGAGGTGATGACCGGTTTTGGTAAAACAGGAACTAATTTTGCAAGCGATCAAATAGGAGCAAAACCTGACATCATTTGTCTTTCAAAAGCTCTGACTGGCGGAATTATGCCCATGGCAATCACGTCATGTACACAAAAGATATTTGATGCGTTTTATGATGACCAGCTTGCTAAAGGCCTCTTTCACGGCCATACTTATTCAGGAAATCCTTTAGGTTGTGCGGTGGCCAGTGCAGCCATCGACTTGCTGGTTTCTTCAGAAATTCAATCTAATATTCAAGAAATATCACGATTAAATAAAGAATTTTCTATCCGGATCTTAAATCATGATAGAGTAGCAGATGTTAGAACAATAGGTGTAATTCTTGCCATAGATCTTGATGTTGAAATGGAGCGTTATGGGAGCAAGCGCAACGAGATGTTTCAATGGTTTTGGCAGCGCGGCTTATTTTTACGACCATTAGGAAAAACAGTTTACATAGTACCGCCATTTACTAGTACCGTAAAAGAAATAAATCACGTACATAAAACTTTAGAAGAATTTTTGTCGACGTTCAATTAAAACTCATTTAGTAATAATAATTTGTGAGAGTATTAATAGAGCATCATTATTTCTGTCTAATGATAGGAATCCTTGCTTGTTCTTTGCATTTTTGCAGCCTTAATAAGTATTCTTGAAAAACCCTATTTACATTAACGATGTTGCTGTTACAGCTGCAATAAACTCCTTTTTAGAAAGTAAGCAACACACTTTTTTTAGAGAGTTAGACGATTCTTGGGTAAGCCCGATTTCATCTCAAAATGAGTCATCGTTACAATCATTTATTTCAGAAAACAAAAGTTATAAATTTTTAGATAGAAGTGTGCAATTAGCTCTTTTGTGTGCTCGGTCTTTAAAGAATGTTCCGAAACAAACGGCCGTAAACATAGGTTCTAGTCGTGGGGCAACTTCTCTATGGGAGAAGAATTATGATCGCTTTCGCGAAAGCGGAACCGCACCGACGACCTCATCACCACTTACTACATTAGGAAATATATCAAGCTGGGTGGCGCAAGATTTAAGTTTAAAGGGAACAGCTTTTTCTCATAGCATTACTTGCGCTACAGCATCTCATGCTATGCTTAATGCTATTGCATGGTTAGAAAGTGGAATGTCTCAAAGTTTTATTGCTGGCGGAAGTGAAGCACCACTTACCGATTTTACAATTGCACAAATGAAAGCTTTAAGAATATATTCTAAAGAAAAAGGATTGTATCCATGTAGGGCTTTAGACTTAAGTAAATCTCAAAACTCTATGGTATTAGGTGAGGCAGCAGCATTATTTTCACTTTCAAATATAGATGATAATTGTCTTGCTAGAATAGTGGGTTATGGAAGCGCTATAGAGCAATTGAATAGTGCAACCTCTGTCACAGAATCAGGAGAAAGTTTACAAAAATCCATGAGGCAAGCTATAGAGAATTACTGCAAAGACGCGATTGATGTCGTGATAACTCATGCCCCAGGAACGATAAAAGGCGATAGTGCAGAGTATCGTGCGATTAAAGAAGTATTTGGAGATGAATATCCCCATTTATGTAATAACAAATGGCAATTAGGACATACATTAGGTGCAAGCAGTGCATTAAATCTTGCTATGGCGATAGAAATGATACAGTCTCAAACAATATTTAAGGTACCTTTCTTAGAGGAGTCTTTTTTGAATCCACGAGGTGAACAGCGTGCTCCAAAACGAATTTTAATAAATGCCACCGGTTTTGGTGGAAATGCTGTAAGCTTACTAATTGAGAAATAAGCAGCTATATCTTTATACTTTACTCATTATTATTATAGTTTAAGAATCCCTACATTTACTTTTTAATTGCAGATTATTATTATGAGACACAACTGGACTAAAGAAGAAGTTTTAGAAGTTTATAACCGACCGATTATGAATTTGTTATATGATGCGGCGACGGTTCATAGAGAATTTCACAA
>CAZBCH010000080.1:0-9044 GCA_964490235.1 uncultured Flavobacteriaceae bacterium
TTGGTATCGCAATGGGTGGTTTAGGAAGCGATGTTGCTATTGAGACTGCCGATGTGATTATTCAAAACGACCAACCTTCAAAGATTGCTCGCTCCATAAAAATAGGACGTTCTACCAGAAGTATCGTTTGGCAAAATATTGTTTTAGCATTTGGCGTAAAAATTATAGTTCTCATTTTAGGAGCTGGTGGACTTGCCACAATGTGGGAAGCTGTTTTTGCAGATGTAGGTGTTGCCTTGCTTGCAATTTTAAATGCTGTCAGGTTGCAAAAGATGAAGTGGGATTAAATCTTTGCGAGGAAGCATTATTCATAATCATTGATTTTGAGAGAATTAAGCTAATATCATCATTTAAAAAGTTCGAACTCTGTCCCGTTGAGTTCACTTATTAAGTTAATATAAAACCACATCTCTATAGATGTGGTTTTTTTATTTATGGGATTT
Source organism: uncultured Flavobacteriaceae bacterium (assembly GCA_964490235.1). Lineage (GTDB taxonomy): Bacteria > Bacteroidota > Bacteroidia > Flavobacteriales > Flavobacteriaceae > Nonlabens. The sequence continues at coordinate 444 of CAZBCH010000080.1, forward strand.
TTAATAGGTGAAATAGAATGCATAGGTAAGTATCATTTTTTATCTTTTAATTGGTTATTGTCATTAAACTAGACTGTTGCTTAAAAATGTATCTTTATTAGAGTAAAAGTTAAGTAACTATGCAAATAGATGAACAAATCGCTTTAAGACCTAGATTTCAACAAGAGTTACCTATAAGTAAAAAAGACTTTACTAATCATTTTACAAAAGAAGCACTCAAGAGTGATTATTTAATTAGTACAGTAGATGATCACATTTTTATAAGAATACCTGTTTCAAGGTCACAATTTTGGACTCCCGAATTACATTTAGAAATAGTAGAGGAGAAAGATGGAAAAATTTTATTAAAAGGACTTTTTGGTCCTAAACCATCAATCTGGACTATGTTTATATTTTTTCACTTTGCTATAGCAGGACTATTTATTGCATCTAGTATTTGGGCATATACTCGTTACAGCCTAGAAACATCTTATACACTACCATTGGTAATCATAATTTTGATGATTTTACTATGGGTAATTTTATATGTTATAGGAAGAATGGGTAGAAATATAGGTGAGAATCAAATGCAGGAGCTCAAAATTTTTCTGGATTCAGTTATCGACAGTAAATGATCTTAAAGTTCAATTCTAATAAATAATTACTAGATTGAAATCATAAGTTAAGGGTTAAAAAAAAGCCTTATTCTTTAAAAATAAGGCTCACTTAACATCGTTATACTTCAAAATTAATTAATAGTGTGTGCAGTTAAAGTTTGTTCTGATTGGATATTTGCACTTTGTGGTACAGGTAAAGTCACACCTAATGAAGAAAAGTCTTCTAGCGAATAATTAAGCTCATAATCAGATCTTATTAAACCTACGTCCTTAGACCAATAGTTATCTACAACGATAACGTCAGCTGGCTCTAAAAGAGGAACATCCTGAGTAAATCCTGCAATTGTAAATTCTGTAGTGATAGAAAGGTTTACAATTAACTGTGAATGAATAATATCTTGATAAGATGTACCATTAACAGTCAATTGAGAAATAGAATTTAACTGTTTAGTTCTAACTGTGTAATTAAAATCTAGATCGTATGTACTTACCATTTGTGTTATTTCTCCTTGAACAGAGAAAAGTTCTTCATTGTTTGAGGCATTTTGATCATATAAAACACCATTTGTAATAGGTACATTGAAATTATTTAAGCCTTGTAAATCAAAACCTATAACACCATTACCTATCAATTTACCAGATTCTGCTTTTAAATCACCACCAGTTAATATTTGAGACATAAAGCCTACTGGAGTGGCAGGATTTGAACTTAGTGTATAATTTGAACCTGTTACTGTCGCCACTGTTAGGGTTTCTGATGAAGTATTTGTTCCAGTGGTAACATCATAATCCCAACTATTGTTAATAGTTAAAGGAAAATACTGAAAGTCATTATTAGTTCGACCTGAATCTCCATCATCATTTGGGTCACAAGAGATTAAAGAAATCGCACATACAGCAAGTAATAGTTTTCTTATCATTACAGTTTTATTTGAATTCAAATATATTAGAATTTATCTTATTTTAAGTACTACAATTAATAATTTACAAGGTAAAACATTGATAATCATATATTATTACATTGGAGCATAAGTTACAGGAATAGCAAATGGGACTGTAACATTTTTACCATCAACCTTTCCTGGAAGCATTTTAGGCAGTGTATAGATAACTCTTTTGGCTTCTAGGGTTAAGAATCTGCTTTGAGATCTTCCTTGAATATCAATAAGTTTACCATCAGCATCTACTTTATAAGAAATGTACGTGCGTACCTTTTGATAAACGCCAAATGTATTTCCTATATCACTGTTATAATTTCTCATCAAATGCTTTTTTATAACATCATTAGTACATTGTTTTACTTCTATCATACTACCATCGGGACAAGATGTAAATCGAGGTAACTTCTCTACAGCTTTAAAGGGTAAATCGTCAGCATCCATTTCTTCTATTTCCTCATCGGTAAAAGTTTCCTTTCTTTCCTGCTCAGACGCTATTTTATCTTTTTTCCATTTTTCTTCTTCAATGTTAAGAGCAAGTAAATCCATGGCTTGATCTCTATAAGGAGAATAAGCTTTCTCCATATCTATTACTTGTTGATAAGCCTCTCTAGCATCAGTAGTTTCACCATAAGCATGAAGAATAAAACCTTTAAGAAAATATAACTCTTCTAAATGGTCTACTTCATTTGCTTCTATAGCACGATCTATAGCATCAATACCACGATTATATTGAGCAGCAGCTAGAAATTCTTTAGCCTTTTGATAAAAAGAGCTATCGATACTGTTTGAAGAATTCGAGATCGAAGATTTTGATTTACAACTACTCAACACAGCAACGATAGTAATAATGAAGAAAAGATGTTTAGTCATGTTGAAAGTTTTTTAATTTAGTACCCCATAATAAACAAATCTAATGATTCTCAAACATTATATTTGTGGTTATGGCAGGAAATACCTTTGGTAAGCAGTTTACCGTTACTACATATGGAGAATCTCATGGGGCCGCTTTGGGTGGCGTTATAGACGGTTGTCCAGCAGGAATTGATATTGATCTAGAGGCGATTCAGTTAGATTTAGACAGGCGTAAACCTGGTCAAAGTAAAATTGTAACACAACGTAAAGAGAGTGATACTGTTAACTTTTATTCTGGAATATTTGAAGGTAAGACAACAGGAACTCCTATAGGTTTTCAGATCGTCAATGAAAATCAAAAATCTAAGGATTATTCTCATATAAAAGACACGTACCGTCCTAGTCATGCAGATAAAGTCTATGACGATAAATATGGTCATCGCGATTACCGTGGTGGAGGACGTAGCAGCGCTAGAGAAACCGCAAGTAGAGTAGTGGCTGGTGCTATTGCAAAACAACTCCTTTCTCAAGTTAAAGTTACCGCTTACACGAGTAGTGTAGGAGATCTTATAATGGATAAACCTTATCAAGAACTTGACTTTTCAGAGATTGAAAATAACGTCGTGCGTTGTCCTGATATCGCTTTCGCGAAAGCGATGGAACAAAAAATATTAGAAACAAGAAAAGAAGGTGATACCATAGGAGGAACAATCACCTGCGTCATTCAAGGAGTTCCTGCAGGATTAGGAGAACCAGTTTTTGATAAACTCCATGCAGATCTTGGTAAAGCAATGCTTTCCATCAATGCCGTAAAAGGCTTTGAATACGGTAGCGGTTTTGCAGGTTCACAAATGAAAGGTAGCGATCATAACGATTTGTATCAGCAAGATGGAACCACGCATACCAACCATAGTGGCGGTATTCAAGGTGGTATTTCAAATGGAATGGATATTTATTTTAAAGTTGCTTTTAAACCAGTAGCTACGATTATGCAATCGCAAGAAACCATTAACGCAGGCGGTGATGTGGTACAAATGCAAGGTAAAGGAAGGCACGATCCATGTGTAGTTCCTAGAGCTGTTGTGATTGTAGAAGCGATGGCAGCACTCGTACTAGCTGACCATCTTTTGAGAGCGCGCACGTCAAAAATTTAAATCAATACTTTTCAGAGCGTATATGTTGTGTGGTTGTTTTTCAAATCAGTTTTAATTTTGTTTTTATTCTCGCTTTCGCGAAAGCGGAATCACCACAAAAACTTTACTTATATTACGCCTTATAGATTAAAAGAATATAGTATTACATGAAAAAATTAGCATTACACTGGCAGATATTAATAGGAATGATTCTAGGAATAGCGTTTGGGTTTATGATGACTCAAATTGATTGGGGTAAAGAATTTGTAGGAGACTGGATCGAGCCGTTCGGTAAAATATTTGTCAATTTATTAAAATTAATCGCGGTACCATTAATTTTAGCTTCTTTAATCAAAGGAATATCTGATTTAAAGGACATCGCAAAATTTCGCAATATGGGATTGCGTACGGTGGTTATTTATATTGCAACCACGGTAATTGCGATCACGATAGGTTTAGGATTAGTTAATCTATTCAAACCAGGAGAAGGAATTTCTGAAGAAACGATTGCCAATTTAAGTTCTACTTATGAAGGCAATGAAAATATTAAAGGTAAACTAGCTACAGCAGCAGCGCAAAAAGATGCTGGTCCCTTGCAAGCACTGGTTGATATGGTTCCTGATAATGCAGTGTCTGCCATGTCTAACAATAGTTTAATGCTTCAAGTCATTTTCTTTGCTATCTTTTTAGGAATTTCTATGCTATTAATAGGAGAGAAGAGAGCCAAACCTTTAAAAGACTTTTTTGATAGTTTAAATGATGTGGTTCTTAAAATGGTTGATTTGATAATGCTTACGGCTCCATTTGCCGTTTTTGCTTTACTTGCAACTGTAGTAGTTACCTCAGATGATCCAGAAGTGCTTCTTGCATTACTTTATTATGCCTTGACAGTAATTGCAGGTCTATTTTTAATGATCGTAGTGTATTGTTTAATCTTTACTCTTTATGTTAAAAAGTCTCCTTTCTGGTTTCTTAATAAAATATCACCAGCTCAACTTTTAGCTTTTTCTACTAGTTCTAGTGCAGCAACATTACCTGTTACCATGGAACGAGTTGAGGAACACATGGGCGTGGAGAAAGAGGTCTCTAGTTTTGTATTACCAGTAGGCGCAACTATTAATATGGACGGTACAAGCTTGTATCAAGCTGTCGCCGCAGTATTTGTTTGTCAAGCTCTAGGTATTGAATTAGACCTAGGAGCGCAACTCACCATAGTTCTTACAGCCTTACTAGCTTCTATAGGAAGTGCCGCCGTGCCTGGTGCTGGTATGGTTATGTTAGTGATTGTGTTAGAATCTATCGATTTCCCTAGTGAGTTATTACCTGTTGCTCTTGCTCTAATTTTTGCAGTAGATAGGCCTCTGGATATGCTACGTACTACGGTAAATGTTACTGGAGATGCGACAGTTGCATCTGTAGTTGCTAAAAGTTTAGGTAAATTTGGTGAACCAAAGGTAAAAGATTGGGATGACCATCTCGATGAAGTGTCGTCTTAAGAGATTGTTAAATACTTGTTGACGGTTTTTACAATTCGTTAAACTAAAATCATTAGATTTATTGAGTCAAAAGCATATTTTTGATTTCAAAGTACTTCTGATGAATAAAATCTTTACTTTAATTATCTTCCTTTCTGGTTTATTTATGACCGCTCAGGTGGGAATAGGAACTGCAAATCCAGATCCTGCGGCAGCATTAGATATCAACTCACAATTGCCAGATGGTAACTATGGAGGTTTAAAATTACCTACCATGACAATTGCACAACGCGCCACCATTCCTTCTCCCATACCAGATGGGCTTATGGTTTATATTTTTGATGGTGCAATAAGATGTGTACAGATTTATGATGCGACACAATCTTCATGGATGAATTGGTACTGTATGAATCAACTACCTGTTGCAAGTGCTGTAAGTTTCTCAGGCACTACAGAAGTAGGAGAGACACTCACAGGCAGTTATACGTATACAGATGTAGAAAATGATCCAGAGTCTGGAACATCTTTTCAATGGTATAGAGCTACAGATGCTAGTGGTACAGGTATTACGCCCATTGCTGGTGCGACATCACTTAATTATGTAACTACTATTAATGATGGTAATCAATTTGTTGCCATAGGTGTAACACCACAAGCAAGTAGTGGTGCAAGTCCAGGTGCTGAAGTGAGTTCTTCTTATCAACAAATTTCATTTTTACAGACTTTAGTAGAATTTGATAGAAATGCTACGACTATTCCAGAAGGAGATTCTAGAACTATACCCATCTTGATTACAAATCCTAATCCATCCAATGCAACTACCGTGGAGATTAATTTAGATGGTGGTAATACAAGTACTTTTGGTGCGCTGGGAACAACATATACTATTGATAACGATGGAACAAATGTTACAGCTTACCCATTTACGGTAACTATTCCTGCAGGAGTTACAACTTTTAATAATGTAACTATTACTGTAGCACAAGATGATAATAATGCAATAAACGAAGAGTTATATGTAATACTACAAAATCCTAACGGTGGAACAAATGCTGTGCTAAGCGGTGTTCAAGACGATCATGTTGTTTATAGCGATGATGATGAGTTCCCTACTGAAGTAGAATTTGTTACAACATCTTCCAGCATTGAAGAACCTTTGACTCCTGGTAACACAAGTACTATTGATATAGCTATAACAAATCCTAATGCTACCGCAAGCACAACAGTGGTAGTTTCTTTAAATGCTAGTAGTACAGTAGAACCTGGTGATTATACCATAGATTATGACGGAAGTTCTGTGACTTTTCCTTTTACAGTAACTTTTCCTGCCGGACAAACGGCAAATGAAAGTTTTACCGTTACTTCCTTAAATGATCCCGATGCTAGCGACGAGTTATTAAACATGGAATTAACATCTCCAGCAGGAGGAATAGCAACTGCAATATTAGGAGCTAATGATTCACATGATCTTACTATCAATGATGATGATGTTGCAACTGTTGTTGAATTTGCGACTTCTACCTTTAGTATCAATGAAGATGATGTTGATACTATAACGATTAATTTAAGTAATCCGTCAGCAACTGTAGCTACTACGGTAGAAGTTGCAATAGGAGGAAGTAGTACCGTAGCAGGTGCTGGAGTTGATTTTGATATCGATTATGCGAGTACAACTGTAGCGAGCTATCCATTCACGGTGACTTTTCCAGCTGGTGTTACTAGCCAAACGATAGATTTGTATGCATTTGATGATGTTAATACGGCAAATGAAACATTAATCTTGAATCTACAGAATGTCTCTGGTGGTTTTCTTGCTCAGTTAGGAACTAATATCACCAATACGGTAACTATTAATGATGATGATGCGCCATTATTTACAGAAATGCAACAAGATTTTGATTCAAACACTAACTGGAGTTTTGTTAGTAACCCAACACCATATAATCTCAGTAACGATGTTTGGGCAGTAACGAGTAGTTTAACCTCAATAACTACGCTTACAAATAATTTTTGGGGAATGCGGGATTTAAATAATGGTAATGGAGGTGGAAACTTTTTGCACACCTTAACTTTCGCAGATGTAGATTTGAGTTCTGCAAACAATGTAACATTCAGTTTTGACTATGAGTCTCAGGACCTCAATGCAAATGGTGATCGTTATGGCTATGAATTAATTTATGATGGCGTAAGTCAAGGACAAGTAGATTTATGTAATGGTTGTAATGCAAATATTCAAGGCACTATTAGCCTTAGTATACCGAATACTGTCTCAACCTTTAGTGTTATTATGTATGGAAGATTTGATGGTGGATCAGATATTGCGGCATGGGATAATTTTAGACTTTACGAATGATGAAGATAACAACTATATTTCTATTGTTGATAAGTTTGACAATCAATGCCCAAGTAGGTATCAATACAAACGATCCTAACGCTGCGGCAGTTTTAGATATTAATTCCCAGAGCACTATGAATTTTGGAGGTATGACCTTACCAGTGGTAAGTGAAGCACAGCGAAATTCAATACCTGTAACAACAACAAGTGAAGGTACTATGCTATTTGTGACCTATGCAAGTGGCGATCGCTGTCTTGAAATTTATGATGGAATGCAAAATATTTGGCAAAAAGTTAATTGTCTTACCATTGGACCGTTGACTCTTTGGCAACAAGATTTTGATTCAAATACTTCGTGGAATTACACAAGTGATGTTGCTTTTTTTGATAATGGGGCCGATGGTTTTTATGGCATTACAACCTCATTACCTTTTTATAGTTCGGCAATAATGCAAGATAACTTTGTAGGTATTGATGATTTGAATGATGAGGGAAATGGTACTAATGGTTTTGCTACTTTAACTTTTGACACCGTTGCGGTAACAGGCAATAATTTAAGTATACAATTTGATTATGATATTCAACAATGGGACAATAATGATGATGTCTATTATACCGCTGTTGTAGATGGAGTAGATCAAACTGAAGTTTTTTTTCTAGATGGTTTAGGTGACGTAAGTATAAGTGGTACAGAAATTATATCTATACCTAATGGTGCTTCTACCGTAGGTTTCAGAATAAGATATCGTCAAAATGGACCTGATCGAGCTGGATTTGACAATTTTAGAATAATCCGTAATTAAATTTTAAATTTATTTAGCTTTCGCGAAAGCGAAAAAACAAATAACCTACTTTAATTATTGTAACATCTTAACGTAAAACATCATTTTTTCTTCTTAGTTTGCATACTTTATCCATCCAAAAACAATTAAGACATGAACATTTGTTTTATCATGTATCCATGGGAAGAAATTAAGGCAGAATCAGATTCTACCCTAACCATTATTCATGAATGTATCAAACGAGGCCATAAAGTAGCTATAGCGACACCTGCAAATCTTACCATAAGAAATAGTATTGCATATGCTTTTTCTAAAGTGATTAAGAAAATGGATAAGGTGCCTGCTCAAATGAAATCCTTTTATAAACAAGCGCAGTTGAAGGAGAAAATGCTACCTCTAGCCGGCTTTGATGTGATTATGATGCGTGCTAATCCACCTTTAGATCCGATCGCATTAAATTTTTTAGATTCAGTAAAAGATGATGTTT
>CAZBCH010000081.1:0-7289 GCA_964490235.1 uncultured Flavobacteriaceae bacterium
AGGTGATCAAAGCTTTATGAATGGAAGCAGTTGGGAGAACCTTGCTTTGTTTGATTTTAATCATAAAGTTACTCCTGCACTAGAAGTATTCACCGAAGATTAGAATTTTTTTTACTTTTCTAGACAACCTTTTGAAAACTATCTCGTCTATATAGATAGAAAGCATGTAAATTGTGAAAGTGATACAACTTTATACGAATGAGAAAAAGCTGATTCAAAAGGCTGTTAAGGGTGATAGGAAATCCCAAAAGCATCTTTTTGACAAGCATGCACCTAAAATGTTAAGTGTATGTCGTCAGTATATCTCACCATTAGAAACAGCAGAAGAGATTATGCTGAATGGTTTTTTCAAAGTTTTTACCAAGCTGGACAGTTATTCTCACGAAGGAAGTTTTGAAGGTTGGGTGCGCAAAATCATGATAAGAGAATGTATCGATCACTTAAGAAAAAAAGATCCTTTCAGATTTAATGACGAAATCAACGAAGAAAAAGTAGGCTCTGGTGAAGATGACCAAGAAGATGAATCAGAATTACCTCTAGACATTATTCAAGAATGTATCGATAGCCTACCTGATGGTTATAAAAGTGTATTTGTCATGTTTACTATAGATAATATGAAGCATAGAGAAATCGCACAGATTTTAAGTATTAGTGAAAACACAAGTAAAACTCAATACCGTAAAGCAAGATTAATGCTACAAGAACAAGTGTTAAAAATAAGAAAGCAACGCTATGAAGCTTAATAATATTAAAGAATCATTTGATAATCGTAAGATCGAGCCTAGTATAGGAGCCTGGGATACACTGGCGTCGCGATTAGATCAAGAAGAAAACAAAAGCAAGAAACCAGTAATCTTATGGCTTAGTGCTATTGCTGCTGTACTGATTTTAGGTGTATTTATTTATCCTATACTTTCATCTGAAATCGTGATCAAAAAAGGATCATCAAATGAAGTTGTAATTGATCAAACTAAACCAACAGAAGTAATTCCTGTTAATAAAGTTAACGTTAATCCAGTAAATGATGCTCAAGTTGATCAATTAAAGGACTTCAATGACTTACAACAAGCTGTTGCTTTAAGTGAAGAGAAAAATGAGAAATCAAAGAGTATCATTAATAATAACAATTCAAAAAACATTAAAATAGAAGATGTTGGAGCTGTAGTACCAAATCCAGAAGTTAACTCAGCAATATCTTTTACTGATAGTCCGAAAAACTCCATTATTGAAGATAATTCCATTGATCCTAAAATTATTGTTGAAGTAGTTGAGGTTAGCCCTAAAAAACTGACCGCAGAAGAAGAAATGGAACTTTTGTTGAATCAAGCGATAGAAAATGTTGAGGCAAAAGAATATGCTGTAAAGAATATCAATATTGATCAATTAGTAAGAGAAACAGAATGGGACATAGAGGCCGATAGACGCAATCGGTTTAATAATTACCTCTATGATCAATTAGGTAAACTTAAGAAAGAAGCGGTCGCAACCATAACCGGAAGAAAGTAACCCAACACATCATAAACCACTAAAAACAAGCTGTTTATTAAAACGGACAGCCTAAACTATATCTAAAATCAATTCTCATGAAAAAATTAATACTCACTTTAAGCTTATTAATAGGTTTAATATCAATTGTGAAAGTGCATGCACAAAATGAAATCAAGCAAGATTCCATCTCTATAAATGCTAGAATTGCGGATTTACTTGAAGAAAAGGAACAAAACATTAAAGATGAAAAGGAAGCTTTGAAATATACGATTAAAGCAATCAATGAAAAACTAGAAAAAAATAAAATCACTAAAGAAAAAGCTGAGGAACTCAAAAAAACAGCCGCTGAACGTACTGCTTTAAATATTAAGTATTACGAACAGTATGCAATTCTTGAAGAAGAATATATTAGAAAAAACGGAAAGTTTTCTTACGAAGGTGGCGCCATGTTAGAAATAGGAACAAAGCAGTTTATACGATACCGCAATAGAAATAAAGATAGAGAATACCAGCAATATAAAAACACACAGTCTGGTGCTACTATCGCTTTTGCATATAATTTTATGAATGGTAATAACCTAGACATTAACGATTTTAGCTATCCCAATAACAACTACTTTTCAATAGGTTATCAATGGAAGACACGACTAGACAAGAACAATTATTTCAGAGCAGTATACGGAGTAGAATACCAGTCTCATGGAACAGAACTTAACGGAAACAGATTCATAACACAAGGAGATCAAGCACAAATTGCAGATTTAGGTTTTAAAGCTGACAAAGCTAAATTTAGACAAGACCAGTTAGTATTTCCATTGCACCTAGAAATAGGAGGCAGCGATAGAAAAGATTATGAAGATGGAAGAGTAAGATTTGAAGATTATGACAATTGGAAATTGGGACTAGGTGGATACGTAGGTTTTAATATGTCTTCCAGACTAAAGTTGAAATATGAATTAGATGGAAGAGAAATCAAAGAAACTAGAGTTAACAATTTTGATAATGAAACCTTTCTTTATGGTTTAGATGCCTATGTAGGCAAGGGTGACATTACTTTTTTTGGGCGTATGGCTTTGAATAATGTATTTAAATCAGGATCTGTAGATGCTCAATATGTAGCATTTGGAATAAGAATTCAATAGGTAATCAATTTTTAATTAGCCCAGTGAGCTCTTGAAAAATCAAGAGCTTTCTTGGGTACAAGAATATTTAAATGACTTATTTATAATATATTTAATAGAACTTTTAAATTAAAACAATCCATCATGAAAAAGCAACTATTCATTTTAATGACATTAATTAGTGCATTCTCTTATGCACAAGAATCTGAGGAATCAGAAGAACTGGATAAAGCACCAGTCGACTTTTTAGATATATTTGATCAAGATCGTAGAGATAAAGAAAATGTACTTACAAATACCAAATTATTTATAGCATTCGGATTTAATCAAGCTTTAGGAGATGGAAATGGTATAGGCGAAGATTATCGCTTTTGGGGTTCAGGAATATTTGATGTTGGACTTGAATTTTCTACGCGATTAAATAAAGAAGATGATTTATTTAGACTTACATATGGTCTTAACTTACGCACTCAAACTTTGCGAATTAACGATAATCGTGTGTTTGAAACGCAAAACAGTGTAACAAGTCTAGTCAACGCTCCTTTTGATCTAGATAGATCCAGATTTACGCAGTTTAGTTTTGTCGCACCAGTGCATATTGAATTTGGTAGACGCGACCTGCAAGATTATAAAGATGGTATTAAGCGTTATGGTGGAGATGACCCTTTTGTTGCTGGAATAGGTGGCTATATAGGTTATGTTTCCATGACTTCTCAAGAAGTAAATTTTGAAAGAGAAGGACGTGATGTAACTTCTACTTTAACTAATGATTTTGAAGTAAACGAGCTTCAGTACGGATTGAGTGCCTATGCTGGATGGAACAATGCTCAATTCTTCATTACTTATGGATTGAATAATATTTTAGATAATTCATCATTAGAACAAAAGCATGTATCTTTTGGTATAAGATTGCGTTAACCACAAAAGAATTAATCACATAATAAAAAGCTCTTGAATGATTAAGAGCTTTTTTTATATCTCTTATTTTTAAAAGTTGTGTGCAATCCTAATAGAGTAGATAATAAATTAAATTGGGTTAAACTTATTATGAAGATCATAAAAAGATTTTTTCCGCTTTCGCGAAAGCGCAATTTCAGATCTATCAACTAGCTGTACTATCTTTTTAAAGAAAAATGACTTTTGAAAACAGTCCCATCTTCCCTATTGAAAACAAACCAATAATCGTTTGATGGAACTGGATTTCCGTTTACTGTGCCATCCCAACCTATACTGTCAGACATAAATGAAGTAAGAAATTTCCCATATCTATCAAATATGTTAATCGTGCTATTTGATTCAAAATTTCCATTTATAATTTGCCAATAATCATTATAACTATCTCCATTAGGAGTGAAAAAACGCGGATAATAGAGCATTGCTACATCTATAGTAATCGTAGAACAGCCGTCTAAATCTCTAGCGTAAACAATGTATTGATCTATAGGTAAATTTGTAAATATATTAGATCTTTGATACTGTAATCCGTCTATTGAATATTCAAACTCTTGATCTCCATCTAGAATAACTTCAATACTGTTGTTATTTAAAGTAAAATCACTGACTTCAACACTAACGGTTGATAAAAGACTGATTACTTCAAAATCAAAAGTTTCTAAACATCTAACACCATCTTCTTCATTAATTACCGTCACACTATATTCCCCAGGATCTGATATATTTATTGCAGACGTTTGATCACCTGTGGACCAATTATAACTATCATAACCTTCAGTTAATTCGAGGGTTAAAGATGAACTATCACATAAATAATATAAAGGTTCCAAATCAATTATAGGATATTCTATCAAGTCTATGAAAAAAGAGCTAGAAGCGATACAATCACTACCACAAGCAGGGCTTACCTCTACAAATATTTCCTGTGGTATTGAATTATTAGTAAATGCTCTTGGATTACTTATAAAAATTCCGTTTTCTAAATTTTCTCGTGAAGCATAAAAAGTCACTAAAAAATTCTGATTTATATTACCTTGCACTAGAGGACCTACTCTAGTAGTTAAATCAATTAACTCAACACCATCGTTTTGCTCATCACATAATATATAGTTATTAATTTGATTTGCAACTAAGTTATTATTGCTTCTAATTATTTGTGACTCTATATATACTTCTCCCGTAGCACTAGAGCTTGCTTCTAGTCTTACAGTAATCTCAGTATTACCTGTCATTTGTAAAGTTGGGTTTTCTAAATTAGAAGTTTCCCTAGTACCAAAACTCCATAGAAACGTATCAAACTGATCTGGTAAACATGCGGTAAATTGGGTCAATTCACCTTCACAAACAGATTCATAAGTGAAATTTCTTTTAAAATAAGATTTGATGAAATTGGGAATTCTACCTAAAGGTTTTTCACTGCCTAATGCTATACATTTGTTAATTACTTGAGATGTCCTTGCACTGGAATTTGAATTTTCAATAGCATACAATGAATGTGTCCATCTATTAACAGCAGCCGTAGAAGTACCATTTAAACCATAAACATAATAATAAAGTTTACCATCTATTCCTAATTGCATTCTCGCTCTCGAAGAACTATATAAAGGTCCAGATAAACCACCAATTACACTTAAAGAGTTTCTTATTGCATTACTACCATTTGCATTTAGATCTAATTGTAAAATTCTAGTAGGGTTAGGTGTATTAGCGCCAAACTGTCCATAAATATATAAATATTTACTATTAGCACTAAATTCCATTTCTCCTGCAAAGTACCAAATATTTACCAAGGCATCAAAAACTTGAGTTTCATTAGAAATATCACCAGTGTTAGAATCAAAATCATAAAGATAGAAATTAGAACTTAAACCTTGTAGTCCAGATGAAGTAACCCCAGTTGTTTGTTGATTAGAGTATGCTAGCTTTTTTCCATTTGGAGAAATTGAAATTCTAGGATCTCCTATTAATTGAGTGTTGACATTAGTAGGCATTTGCACCACATGGATAGGCAAAAAATTTAATCCAGTTGAATCAATAATAAAAATGTTCAATTCAAAATTGAAAGTATTTGCTGCGAAAAGAAAAACGTCATTTCCATTTTCATGAAACACCGCTTCTAGATCGTAACTATAATTATTAAGTAAAAAAATATGCTTGTCTACAGTTACATCACCTAAACCATTGTTTAAAGACATATCCACAACGCTATAATATAAGTCACTGGCATTTTGAGAAACAGTTCGTTTTGGATAGAAAATATAATATAAATCATTGTTGCTAGGATGAGGAATAATTATTGACTCATGTATATTGAAAAACTGATCAGAAAACAAAATTCCATTAGACATCAATACATGATTAGAGTTATAAACTTTACCTCTACGGTAATAAAATAGTAGATTACCTAGTGAATCAGAAATACTTGCTTGAGACCTTATATTATCGTTAAAATCTGCGGCAATCAATGGAGTATTATAATTAAAGGTACTAATTGAATCATTCTGAAAATTCACCCCTGTATCTTTAGTTAACAACCAGTTAGCAGCTTCTTTTTGACCATGTGTGAATTTAGTAGCAAAAAAGAGAAAGAGAAAAAATATTAAACATTTGGTATTAACGCGCATATTTATACAAAACACTTGATTTATAAAGATACTCTTTAATTTAAACTATCAAAAAAACTCTCTTTAATTGTTAGATAATTTTGAAATAGCTAAAAAAACTTCTTAAAAAAAATAGTTATTAATATCTTCCATGAAGTGTTCTGAAAGCTGGAAACTTTAAAAGAATCCCATAAAAAAAGCCTTTCAGTTTCCTGAAAGGCTTTTAAAAAAATTTAATGTCTAACATTAAGCCATCGCATTTACATGCTTTGTTAACTTAGATTTTAAGTTACCTGCTTTGTTAGAATGAATAACGTTTTTCTTTGCAAGCTTATCAATCATAGAGTAAATATCAACAAGTAACTTCTCAGCCGTTGACTTATCTTCAGTCTCTTTTAATTTCTTAATTGCATTACGTGTAGTCTTGTGCTGGTATTTATTTCTAACCCTAGCAGCTTCGTTTCTACGTATTCTTTTTAAAGCACTTTTGTGATTTGCCATATCTTATAAAACTTGATCTATTTAAAGATCGATTTAATTTGTAGCCCGTAGGGGAATCGAACCCCTCTTACATGGATGAAAACCATGCGTCCTAGCCGATAGACGAACGGGCCATTTGGTTTTGCTCGTTTAAGCGGTTGCAAAAATAAACACTTTTTTTAATTCTGCAACAAAGAAATTAAAAAAATTTAAAAAATTAATATGCTTTTGCAAACAACACACGTTTTGAGGATGGCTTACCGGTTAGAATACAGCTACCTAACTCTTCTATGGCATCTATCGGTATACATCTTATCGTTGCTTTAGTTAATTCTTTTATTTTTTCTTCTGTAGCTATAGTTCCATCCCAGTGAGCTGATATAAAACCTCCTTTATTTTTTAATACCGCTTTAAATTCCTCAAAAGTATTTACTTCAGTAATATGGCTATCTCGATAATCCAATGCCTTTTGATGTAATGAACTTTGAATCTCTTTTAATAAGTTCTTCACTTTAACCGCTATTCCATCAATAGAAGTTGTCTCTTTAGACAGAGTATCTCTTCTCGCTAGTTCTACAGTACCATTTTCTAGATCTCTAGATCCTATCGCTATTCTCAATGGTACACCTTGTAATTCGTGCTG
>CAZBCH010000082.1:0-22520 GCA_964490235.1 uncultured Flavobacteriaceae bacterium
AGTTATTTCTTATGTCAAGTATCACAAAAACAGCTTGCAAGAACGCTTTTCCCAATTGGTCATCTTCAAAAGTCTGAAGTAAGAGAGATCGCAGCTTCACAAGACTTAATTACCGCTGGTAAAAAGGACTCACAAGGATTATGTTTTATAGGTAAAGTACGTTTGCCAGACTTTTTACAACAGCAGTTGCAGCCTAAAGTGGGAGATATTGTTGAGATTGATGCACAGACCAGTCGTGAAAAATTGCTAGAACTTGTCCCGGTAGAAGAAATGGATAAGATGGGTGAGTTGGTCTCGCTTTCGCGAAAGCGTAAATACCATCCCACAGAAGGAAAAGTTGTAGGTAAACATCAAGGAGCGCATTATTTTACTCGTGGACAGCGCAAAGGTCTAGCGGTAGGAGGAACGCCGGAGCCACTTTTTGTCATTGAAACCGATGTAAATACAAATACGATTTATGTAGGTCAAGGAAAACAACATCCCGGTTTATACCGTCGTGGTCTCTTTGTAGCCATAGAAGAAATGCACTGGATAAGAGAAGACCTAGAAATAAACACTGGTGAATCGATGGAAGTCATGGCACGTATACGTTATAGACAACCACTTGAAAATGCTACCTTACATAGAGTTGATAATGGCTTATATGTTATCTTTGATAATGAACAAAGTGCGATTTCTCCAGGGCAGTTTGTAGCATGGTATCAAGATAATGAATGTTTAGGAAGTGGTGTTATCGCATAGTGGCATATAACTGAGGTGGACTCTTTTTTTAGTTAAGTATTTGTCATTAATTACCTAACTTTAGGGTTATGAAAAAGTTCCTGTTTCTTATCGCTACATTACTTTTAAGTAAATCTTATGCTCAGGAATTTCATGCATTAGTTTTCTTTACCGACAAACCTAATTCTGTATCTTCTGTAACAAATTTACAAAGCATTCTCACCCAAAGAGCCATTGATCGTAAGGCAAGGCATCAAATCCCAATCGACGATCGAGACATGCCTGTCAATCAATCTTATGTAGCACAAATTAAAACCCAACCAGGAATTACCTATAAAGCACAATCAAAGTGGTTTAATTGTGTTCATGTAGTCGGCACGCCTGCATCAATCAATGCTTTAGGTAATTTGCCGTTTGTGACTGCAATAGATTTTACAGATCCTACTAAGAGTGCTAATCTAAGGAACGAGAATAAGTTTGCAAATATGGTGACTACACCATTAACTTATGGTACAGCTAGAAATCAAATAGAAATGATAGGTCTCGATCACCTGCACAATTCAGGAAATACTGGTTCAGGTATGTTAATCGCGGTTACAGATTCTGGGTTTCCTAACGTTGATGTCAATCCAGGTTTTACTCAATTGCGCAATAATAATGGTATCGCTGGAGGCTGGGATTTTGTAGATCGAGATGCTACAATTTATGAAGATCATTTCCATGGTTCAAGAGTGTTGAGTGTAATGGCGGGAAGTGTTCCTGGCAATTATGAAGGTACTGCTCCAGATGCTCAATATTATTTATTTCGCACAGAAGAAGCAGCTTTTGAAACTCCAGCCGAAATGTCTTATTGGGTTCAAGCTGCTGAGCGTGCAGATTCTTTAGGTGTCGATGTGATCAACGTTTCTTTGGGTTACTTAGGTTTTGATAACGCTGCCGAAAATTTAAGCTATCAAGACATGAATGGTACAACAGCATTTATTTCTCAAGGAGCAAATGTGGCCTTTGAAAAAGGGATGCTAGTAGTTACTAGTGCTGGTAATTCTGGAAATAGCAGTGTACACCCATACAACGCTGCTCCAGCTGATGCTTTTGGTGCTTTTTCTATAGGTTCAGTTACTGCAAATCAGGTTAAATCTAGTTTTTCTAGTATCGGTCCTACATTTGATGGTCGCATACGTCCAGATGTTGCTGCGCAAGGCAGTGCTACAGCCACTATAGATGAATCTGGTAATCTAGTCGGTAGCAGTGGTACTAGTTTTAGCGCTCCTACTATCAGTGGCGCCATCGCTTGTTTAATGCAGGCTTTTCCTAACCAGACTCCACAAGAAATTATAGATGCTGTACGAGCTAGTGCGCACCAATTTAATGCACCAGATAACCTATTAGGATATGGTATTCCAGATTTTAGAATTGCACAACAAATTTTGAATACACGAGATAGTACTGCATCTGTTGTTAACTATTATGTAAAGAATAAAAAGTTATTTTTTAATACCGCTCAAGGCGAAAATATAACATCTTTCCAACTTTGGAACTTACAAGGGCAACTGGTCCTTGAAAAAGCTGTTTTACATGAGGACTTTATCAACCTTAACCAAATCACCTCTGGAATATATCTTTTTAAAATTGATAGAAGTAATAAGGTGTTTAAAGTATTAGTGAGATAACTCATCTTCATAGTTTATTTAAGCGCAATTTATTAAGGTTTTAAAATGTTTCCTTTTTAATTAATGAGGTATGGTATAAATTATTAATTCATATAATTGACTAAAAAAAATTACTCTCTAAAATGACCTAAGGCGATGCTAGTAGCGATTGATTCTTCCTTAAATTTGTTCAATCTATAATTTCTATACAATTAGATATGCTTGAAAATAAAATCACAAAACTTTTTAATATTAAATATCCTATTATTCAAGGAGGAATGATTTGGGCGAGTGGTCACAAGTTAGTTACTGCGGTAAGTAATGCTGGTGGCTTAGGACTTATAGGAGCAGGATCTATGTATCCAGAAGTTTTGAGAGAGCACATTCAAAAAACCAAAGCAGGAACAGATCGACCTTACGGTGTTAATGTTCCTTTACTTTATACAGATCTTGAGGAAATACTTCAAATAATAATTGAAGAAAAAGTACCTATCGTTTTTACAAGTGCAGGAAATCCTAAAACCTATACAAAAAGATTAAAGGATGCAGGCATCATTGTGGTCCATGTGGTGAGTTCTGTAAAGTTTGCATTAAAATCTCAAGAAGCTGGTGTAGATGCTGTAGTCGCAGAAGGTTTTGAAGCCGGTGGACATAATGGTAGAGAAGAGTCTACCACACTTACTCTTATACCTCAAGTTGCAAAAGCCATAGATATTCCATTAATAGCAGCAGGTGGAATTGCAACCGGTCGTGCAATGTTAGCAGCTATGACTTTAGGTGCAGATGCTGTGCAAGTAGGAAGTAGGTTTGTCGCTACAAATGAGGCGAGCAGCCATATTAATTTTAAACAGGCTGTTGTAGAGGCTGGTGAAGGAGCAACTCATTTAACATTGAAAGAGCTAGCACCTGTAAGAATGTTGCGTAATAAATTTTGGAACCAAGTTCAAGAATTATATAAAACAGCGCCGACTCCAGAAGATTTAAAAGCATTGCTAGGACGAGCCCGAGCAAAGAAAGGTATGTTTGAAGGAGATTTGAATGATGGAGAATTAGAAATAGGACAGGTATCTGGTTTAATAGATGACATTATTCCCGCTGCACAAGTTGTTCAAGACATGGTTACAGAATTTGAATTAGCTAGAAAAGAGCTGTCTACACGTTCACTCCATGGCTAGACTTCAAACTCCTATAGAAGAAACGTGGAATGTCATTACTCACGGTTTAGGAATCTTGTTATTTTTAGGAATATCTGTAGCAATTTTTACTTATGCAGATTTCTCTAAACCGTACATGGTAGCAAGTCTGATTGTTTACAGTGTGTCACAATTAATCCTTTACACTGCTTCTACTACATACCACAAAGCAAAAGAAGGTGTATTGAAATTTAAATTACGCAAATTAGATCATATATCTATATATGGTTCTATTGCAGGCACCTATACACCTGTTTGTCTCATTACTCTAGAAGAAAGTAGCGGTTGGTATATACTTGCTGCGGTATGGGGTATTGCTTTGTTTGGGGTTATTTGGAAATTGTTTTTCACTGGTAAATTTGAAGCATTTTCAAGTATTCTATATCTAGTAATGGGCTGGTTGATCGTTTTTGATCTTACAAATCTTGTAGAGGCCTTTACAGAATTACAGATGAACTTACTTATAGCTGGCGGTATATTTTTTACAGTAGGTATTGTTTTTTATGCTTGGAATAAACTCTATTTTAATCATGTGATATGGCATGTATTTGTTTTAGGAGGAAGTTTAAGCCATGCAGCTATGGTTTGGCAAGTTGTAGTGTAATTAACTTTTGATTTTCCATTCGTCGACACTTAAACGTTATCTATCGATACTAAAGTTGCCGTTCAACTAACTTTCACCTTAAAATTCTTATTTATTAATCATATTTGATAGTTTTAAAAACTACGAATTTGAAAAATGTCAAGTTAAGAGTACTACTTATAGAAGACGATGCAATAGAAGTGATGAAATTAAAACGAGCCATCACTAAACTTGAATTTGAACATGAGCTTATAGAAGCTAAGAACGGTGAAGAAGCATTAAGCATTCTCAAAGACGATCACATCATACCAGATGTCATATTTTTAGATCTTAATATGCCTAAAATTAACGGACTTGGGTTTTTAAAAATTCTAAAAGACGATGAAGTTCTAAAGTATATTCCAACTGTTATTTTAACCACTTCGAATAATCGCAGAGATGTTCTTGCTTGTTATTCTATAGGTGTAGCAGGTTATATAATTAAACCGCTCAAATACGAGGATTACGTTAATAAAATAAAGGTTACTTTAGATTATTGGTCAATGAATGAATTAATAAAGGCATAATGAAAGGAATAGTTTTTACAGAGTTTCTAGATTTAGTAGAAGATACATTTGGCTTTGAAATGGTGGATACGATTATTAATAATTCAAATTTGCCTTCAAACGGTTCGTACACAGCGGTCGGTACGTATAGTTTTTCTGAAATGTTAAGTTTACTTTCTAACTTGAACAAAGAAACAGGTATCGCAATAGATGATCTACTATTGCTTTATGGAGAACATTTTTTCAGTGTTGTGGAAAAGAGTTACACTTCTTTCTTAACTCAATTCAAAGAACCTATAGAAATGTTATCTTCCATTGAAAATCATATACATGTAGAAGTTCGTAAAATCTATCCAGATGCAGAGTTGCCTACTTTCACTGTGATAGAAAAAACGTCTACAACATTAGTGATGATTTATAAGTCAAGTAGAGCAATGTCCTCGTTTGGAAATGGACTTATGAATAAAACATTTGAATATTTTGACACCGAAGCTACTATTTTGGTTGAAAATATAAAAGAAAACGGTACAGAGGTGAAATTCAGTATTGCCACGCATGGATAATGATAAAATCAAAATTTACGAACGAGCTCTAGCAAGAGAAAAAGCTGCTAGAAAAGAAGCTGAACGTATACTTGAAGAAAAATCTAAAGAACTCTATTTAAAATCTCAAGAGTTAAAAGTTTCCAATGAAAAGCTAGAAGAATTACTACTTACTAAAACGTCTGAGTTAAAGGGTGTTTTTGGTAATATTGTAGATGCATATGTAGTTATGGATCTTAATGGCATGGTGTTACGCATGAATGAGGCAGCGCAAAAACTTCTAGGCCACTATCCCGATCAAAAGTTAAACCTTTTCAATCTGGTACTACCAGAAGAACAAGAAAAGGTACTATCCAGTTTCAAAGAATTTTCAGAGAATGGATCTATTACAGATTTTCAAGTAAAAATAAAAGTGGCAAGTGGAGCTATTAAATTAGTCCATATTAATGCGAGTATAATTTATAACGGAAAGAATCAGCCTATTGCAGCTCAAGGTATTGTAAGGGATATCACAGAAGAAAATGCTGCCCAAAAATTATTACTTGAATCTCAGAATAGGCTGTCTACGCTCATTAGTCATTTACATAGTGCAGTGTTGCTAGAAGATGAAAATCGTAATGTGGTGGTTACTAATCAAAGGTTTTGTCAGTTTTTTAAAATACCTGTAGAACCTAAGGAAATGATAGGCGTGAATTGCGCAAATGCTGCCGAACAAAGTAAAGGTCTTTTCAAAAATCCCGAAGAATTTGTAGATAGAATTAATTTTTTAACTAAAGAGAAAAAGCAAGTTCTTGCTGATGAGCTTTATCTAGTTGATGGTAGAGTTCTAGAAAGAGACTTCATTCCTATATATGAATATGACCAATATCGCGGGCATTTGTGGACTTATCGAGATGTAACTCTTAGAAGAAGGTATCGTGAGGGAATAGAGGCAGAAAGACAAAAGTATAGTAATATCATCGCAAATATGAATCTAGGACTTATTGAAGTAGATAACGATGATAAAATCATAATGGTCAATCAAAGTCTAGAGCAAATGTCTGGTTATTCAAGGGATGAGCTTATCGGACGATGTGGTAAAGATATATTATTAGTCAAGGAAGATCTTGAAATTTTAGAGAAAGAAAATAGTAAACGTCTTGAAGGATTATCAAATTCTTATGAAGTTAAAGTAAAAGCAAAAGACGGCTCGATCAAGTATTGGCTTATTAGTGGTGCTCCTAATTATAGCATAAATGGTCAAGTTATAGGCTCTATAGGAATCCATTTAGATATTACACAGCTTAAAAGTCTTGAATTACAAAAAGAAAACCTACTTAAAAAACTTGAGAACAGTAATGAAGAGTTGCAAGAATATGCTCATGTAGTTTCACATGATTTAAAATCACCATTGCGCAGTATAAGTGCCTTAATCAGTTGGATAAAGGACGATAATGAAGGAAAATTATCATTAGACACATTAGAGAATTTTAAAATGATTGATGCTACATTAGAAAAAATGGAGCAGTTGATTTCTGACGTTTTAGAATATTCAAGTATAATAAGCAATAAAGAAACATTATCAGAGGTTGATTTAAATGATGTAATGGACGACATTGTCACCTTACTTCATTTTCCCGATCACATCGATTTTCAAATAAAGAAAAACCTGCCAACGCTAAAGGTAGATCGAGTTAAGATCCAGCAACTGTTTCAAAACTTGATAAGTAACGCTATTTCTTATTGTGATAAAGAGCAAGGTATTATTGAGGTAAATTATGAAGAGAATTTCAAAGAGTATACTTTTTCTATTAAGGATAATGGAATAGGAATCGATGAGGAATATCATGATAAAATATTTCAGATATTTCAATCTTTAAATAAGAGGGAGAATTCTACAGGAATAGGTTTATCGATTGTTAAAAAGATTGTCGATTTATACAATGGTAAAATATGGCTGGAAAGCAAAGTAGGAGAAGGAACAACATTTTATTTTAC
Organism: uncultured Flavobacteriaceae bacterium; assembly: GCA_964490235.1. GTDB lineage: Bacteria > Bacteroidota > Bacteroidia > Flavobacteriales > Flavobacteriaceae > Nonlabens. Next base: position 7,210 of record CAZBCH010000082.1, read on the forward strand.
CATAGAAAGATAAAACTATGAAAACTGTACAGCTGCAAAGAAAAGCAAATGAAGAATGGCAATATATAAGTGATAGTCAGTATCTTAAAAATCCGTTAGTTTTAATTTTTGGAAATCGCATGTTGTTAGAGAACCCAAATCTATATGCGGAAGTTCAAGAAATTTTTCCTGATGGTAGTCTGGTCTTCGGCTCTTCTTGTGGTGAATTAATAGGTGATTCTGTAAATGATAAACATGTTTCAATAACAGCCATCGAATTTGAACGAGCCACCTTTGAAGTCCAAAGGTATAATATAAAAGATGCCGAAGAAGATAGTGAAAAAGCAGGTATTGAGGCTGTGAAGCAACTAACAGAAGAAGGACTGAAGCATATTTTTGTTATTTCAGAGGGAAGTTATGTAAACGGTTCAGATCTAACTAAAGGAATGCAGCAACATTTTCCTAAGGTGCTTATAACCGGTGGATTGTGTGGTGATGATGATCGTTTTGAGAAAACTATAGCTTCTTATAATGAAGCACCTAAAGAAGGTGAAATTATTGTAATAGGTTTTTATGGAGAGAGTTTTGAAGTTTCATTTTCCATTTATGGAGGATGGACACCATTTGGGCCAGAGCGATTAGTGACAAAATCAGAAGGTAATGTTCTTTATGAAATTGATGGTAAACCTGCCTTAGACTTATATAAAACGTATCTAGGTGATAAAGCAAAAGAATTGCCAGCATCTGCACTGATATATCCTTTAAACGTAAAAAGTCAGGAGAATAAACAGTCATTTGTACGCACAATTTTGAATATTGATGAGGAAAAGAATGCCATGATTCTTGCTGGTGATGTACCTATCAATTCTACAGTACAACTTATGATGACTAATATGGATAGTATCGCTGCTGCATCAGAAACAGCTGCTTTAAGAGCTATGGAAGGTCGTATCGAGAAACCGCAACTTGCTTTACTCATAAGTTGCATAGGTCGTAAATTAGTACTAGATCAAAGAATTGAAGAAGAAATAGAAGAGGTAATAGATGTAATAGGTAATGATACCATAATATCAGGAATGTATTCCTACGGCGAAATAGCGCCATTTTATGGGGAACGTAGCTGTAAATTACACAATCAGACCATGACAATAACATTAATAAGTGAATAAATGAACGCGCTTTTAAAAAGGCAAATCAGGAAATATTTTCCTGACGATCTAATAGATAGAGAAGATGTGCGCTTGTTTTTCAATGCCGTTTCTGCATCTTATGATAATCTTGATGATCAGTTTAAAATGACTCAAAGAGCGATGAAAATAAGTTCAGATGAGCTCTTTGAGGCAAATAAAGCCTTAAGAGAAGAGACAAAACAACAACGTTCTTTATTACTTAAGTTACAAGAGGTTATAAATGCGGTACAACCTTTTGAAGATGATAAAAACCATCGTGTTGAAGTTAATTCTACCGATAAAAAAAATCTGGCTAACTATATAAGTGAACAAGCTGAGCAATTAATTAAAGTAAATAAAGACCAAGAAAAACTTCTTAGAGAACTAGCTATTCAAAATCAAGAACTTAATGATTACGCACATATTGTTTCCCACGATTTAAAATCACCATTAAGGAGTATTGAAGCGCTGGTGAGCTGGATAAAAGAAGACCATGAAGACGCCTTAGGTAAAGAAGGTAAAACACATTTATCCTTAATAGTCTCCCATCTTGAGAAAATGGATGCTCTAATCTCGGGAATTTTAAAATATTCTTCTATAGATAAAGAAGTAAGAACTGAGCACGAGTTAGACCTGAATTCCTTAGTACAAGAAACTATAGAATTACTTCATGTTCCACAACATATAAATGTGATCGTACATGCATTACCTATTATTAAAGGTGATCCGTTTAAACTGCAACAAGTATTTCAGAATTTAATTGATAATTCTTTAAAGAATATCGATAAACCAGTAGGCCGTATCGATATTATTTCAAGAGATTTAGATACTAAATATCAATTTGAAATTAAGGATAATGGTAAAGGAATTGATTCTGCTTACTTTGATAAAATTTTTCAAGTTTTTCAAAAGTTAGAAAATGATTCTAAAAGCACAGGAATAGGCCTCTCCATTGTAAAGAAAATTATTAATTATTATAAGGGAGAAATTTGGCTAGAAAGTGTTCCAGAGATAGGTACATCCATATTCTTTACATTACCTAAAACTCAATAATGGAACAACCTAATTTAAAATATATAAATGAAATTGCTGGTGGTGATCCTGGTTTTGTAGAGAAATTACTCGATGTGGTAAAGAATGAATTGCCAGAAGAGATTGAGTTGTATAAGAAGAATTATAATGATTCCGCTTTCGCGAAAGCGGCAGAGAACGTACACAAATTAAAACATAAATTAGGAATATTAGGGCTTACCAAAGGATATGAGTTAGCCATTGAGTATGAAGAACAATTGAGGAATGGTGATAGCACTCATAAAAATCAATTTGACTCATTACTTGAATCTTGTAATCGTTTTATAAGTGATTTATAATATGTAAATTGCTATATAATCAAAAATTTTTCAATTTGAATTGTATTATAATTGATGACGAGGCTGCGGCTAGAACTATCATGACTCATTTATGTAGTCAGGTAGAAAATCTAGACGTAATAGAGGAGTTTCCTAATGCGCTAAGTGCGATGAAATTTCTTAGAAAAAATGATATTGATTTAATATTTTTAGACCTTCATATGCCTGATTTCAGTGGATTTGATTTTATTGAAACCTTACGCAATCCTCCTAAAATAGTTCTCACGACTTCAGATAAAAACTTTGCGATTGAGGCATTTGAGTATGATTGTATTGTAGATTACTTATTAAAACCCATTACATTACCTAGGTTTTTAAAATCTATTGAAAAAGTACAAAAGAAAGAAGTGATGCCTGCTCTAAAAAAAGAGGTGACAGCTCCTACAAGTGTGGTCTCTTCTCCAGAAAAGGAAATGTACGTAAATATTGATCGTAGACTGGTTAAAATAGAATTTGAACATATTTATTTAATTGAAGCAAAAGGTGACTATGTTCTCATCAAAACGGAACATAAAAATTACACAGTTCATTCTACACTTAAAAAGATAGTAGATAAATTACCAGAGACGTTGTTTTTAAAAGTTCATCGATCTTATGTTATAAACATCAGTAAAATAATTGATATAGAAGATAATAGCGTGCTTATTGAAAAGAATGTGATACCTATAAGTAGGTCTAATAGGCCTGAATTAATGCGTCGATTGAATTTACTCTAACGTATTTTCATTTTGCTCATCTACTGCATACTACCATTCGTCGATACAAGAATGGTGCTAATCGTAAAATAATTTGTAGGACGATAAAGCGTTTTAGATTTGACTTATAAATTAAATAGGTCATGAATAAAATTATTTTAATTGCAGCGTTATTAGTTAACTGTATATCGTTGTCACAGAACTATCAATACTTAGGAACTTTTAGTTCTGATGGCACACCAGATTACTTAGAACCAGTTGATGATGTTATCACTGGTGATTTTCTACAAATGGTGAATAATGCCCTTCCAGAAAGTTATCCAGTACCAGATTTTAATCCGCAATACATATCTTCTGGATATGATACAGATATTGTTTTAGAAGATCCGGCAGACGTTTGGGTAACATTTGTTGCTGAAGGTGCTGGTTATAAAAATGTATTAGGATATTATACCTACGATACAGCAGTAGCAAATCATCCTGCTCCTACAGCTAGTGATATCACTATTATATTTCCAAATGTATCTGCACAATGGAGTGGTGGTGGACTTACAGCAGGAAATAAAGTACATATAGGTAGATTTCCTGCTGGTACAGGAATAGGTTGGGTATTGCTGGCAAATGGATATCAAAATAACCAAGTGACGGCTGGGCAATGGCAAGTATATTCTAATCCAGATTATAATCCAGAAAACGATCCATCTATAAGACAGCACAACGTTCTTTTAAATGATGAAGTTAATGAAAGAGTTATCTTGGGCTTTGAGGACATACGCCGTGATTATGCTTCTTGCGATCAAGATTTTAATGATGCCATCTTTTATATTACAGCAAATCCATATACCGCTTTAAAAACGATCAATTTAACACAACCAGATACAACTGGATCTAATACGGTTTCTTCTGGTAACAACGGTGGTTTAGAAAGTAATGGTGATCTGGCAAGTTTAATTGCAAAACGTAATTTGAAAAGAATAAAGGACAATAATCAAATGTCTATGAAGACCGCCCAACCTTCATTTCTTATTAAAAACGGAAATACAAGTAATTTAGATAGCTATTTACCATTAACAGGTCAATTCGGTACAGAAAGCCCTCAATATTCAACACCTAACGATCTTTTAGGAATCACAAATGCCAATGAAGTCTTGGCAGTAGATTATTATCAACAAGCTAATAGAGTAGCAGCGGTACTTGCGACAGATACTCAAAATGGTGTTTATGACCATTCTAAAGCTATTTGCGATCGATTAAACAATTCTACACTAGACGATGTTAGAGCTGTTACTGTAAGAGGTCACCAGTTGTTAACTTCTACAATAATTAGGGATAATGGGGTAACAGAATATTCAGTAAGCTTTTCAATTAAATTAGGAACAATTGAAAATGAACTGTACAGCTACTGGAGTATAGATCGATACCCATTAGGTAATTATAATAATTATCAGGTTTGGGGTAGTTCATATGCTCAAGTATTTCATATTGTAAATCACATATTAGATACTTATACTTCAGAAAAAGCACTTACCAGTACAACATTAAACAATGTAGTGCCACGAGTATTTGTACGTAATGGATATTACGTAAATGGTAAGTTATTTTTAGAAATTAACAACCTACAAAGACTCTCATCGATCACCTTAGATGCAAATCTTAAGCAAACAGAAGTCGCTGGTCTTATTCCTTTATCAAGCACAATAAGTTTGACTGGTGATTATGTTCAAACAGTAGAAGTGAACACTGGTGGTATTTTTGATGCTGGAGTTTCTTTATCGACAGGTATTAATGATCAAATAGACGCCTTATATCTGGCAGATGGACCTTGGGGAACCGATTATATTGATGGAGAAGTAATAATTAATAACTTTGATATTACCTCTACGAGCAATTTCCCAGCAAATGATGTTTACTATGTAGAAAGAAACCCAACAATTCAAGGTCAAATTAAAGAAACGCTTAATCTTTTTAGACATCTCAAAGCTGGTGATCAAATGGTTGATGTATCATTATACAATCAGCTTTCATTTGAGGTAATTAATTCTTTACCTATGGAAATTGTTCTTATCACTGATGAAGCAATTGCATGGTCAGATCGTTATCGATATACCATTCCAGCAAATGCCGTGTCTACAGATATGACAATCGACTTTGATGATTTTATAAATTCTAGTGGCTTGTCTACTACTAGCAGTCATTTTAGATCATTGGTCTTTTCTTTAAGCGGTGATTACAGTACTTTCCAACCATTTAATTTGAGTATTAATGATCTAAGATTTCAATCTAACAGCACTTTAAACATTTCAAATGCGAACTACCTAGAACAAGCAGTAGTTAGTAATTATCCTAATCCATTTGTAAATCAAACAACATTTCAACTGGTTAATCATAGCGAGAATGTGTCCATTACCCTTTTTGACCTTTCTGGTAGAGTAGTTGATGCTCAGTATATTAATACTGAATATGGTAATCGTACGGTAAATTACCCTGCAGGATCATTAAAGCCAGGTATTTATGTTTACAAAATTACAGATGATAGCAACCAAAATTATTCTGGTAGGATCGTAAAAAAATAATTTCCCCTTATTTTACTTAAACCTGAACCATCACTAATTCCAGTGGTGGTTTTTTATGGTTTATAAAATTTGATGCACGATGATTGTTCTGTTTCCGCTTTCGCGAAAGCGAGATCCTTACCAATTTATAATAGTTTGAAAAAGCAAATAGATGCTATCCTGAAAGGATCAGAACTGTTAAAGTCTAGTATTTTTGAGAAGTTTAAACAATTTTTAAAAACAAAATTTACTCTTCAGGCTTGATCTCATTGAGTTCTAAATTCTTACTTGCAGCATATTGATAACCACTTTCCCACCATAATTTCATCTTTTCTTTTTTAAAGACTAACGAGTTGGTTGTAAGTACGGTAGGAGTGTAGTAAAGGTTAATGATCGCATTGTGATGATTTGCCACATATTTACCTATGGTTATGTTTTGTTTTTCTATGCGGTCCATCATGAAACCGTGTAGATTAGAAATTAAAGAAAAGACGTTTTTAGACGGTAGATTATTATAGTACATGACTTCAGTCTCGAGAATAATTACATCTACTTCTGTAGCGCCTCGATCAATAGCTTCTTTAATGGGCACCATGCTTCCAAATCCTCCATCAGCATACTCACAACTATTTTTTTTTACTAGGCTCATAAAGGGTATATAATTGCAAGAAATCCATATCCAGTCTATGAAATCTTCATAATCAAAATCTTTTATTGATTTGTATTCGGTTTCATTCATAGAAAGATTTGACACCGTTACCACTACATCTTTCGCACTATTTTTTAATTCATCAAACTCATCTGGTGTTAAGGTTTTTTTAATCAATTTCCTAAGATTCTTACTTTCGCCAAATGTTTTTGAACCTCGTAAAAAATTACGAATTACCTTATAATGATTGATGCTAATTTGATCTTGTCCATATTTATCACGTTTAACAAGAAATGGTCTGCGATTAAAAATTGAAGACTGATTGACACTAGTGTATACTTCCTTAATCTTATCAATTTTATTTAAGGCAAGGTGCGCAATTAATAAACTACCGGTAGACGTTCCTATGTAAAGATCATAGGTATGTCCTAATTCTTCTTGAAGGTATTGAGCCACGCCACCACCGAAGGCTCCTTTACTACCGCCACCAGATATAACAAGAGCTCTCATATTTATTTTCCTTGTGACTCTAGAATAAGACTATCGTAAATGGTAGTTCTAATTTTTGCAGAGTTTATGTAGCCATCTCCAAAACCAGCTGCATCATATTTTCTAGTCAGTGAGGAATTTTTCTCTACTTCGTCTCTGGACTTTCCGTTACTTATAGCTTTTTTTACATTCTTTTTTATGTCCTCTAGCATAGGGATATAAGTTGCTAGATCATTATAAGTACCTAATGGCCCGTGTCCAGGAACTATTTTAGTGTCTTCATTAATGGTACTTAAAACTTTTTTTTGGGCCGCGATATAACCTGAAATAGAGCCGCCAGATTTTAAATCTATATAAGGATAGCGACCATTGAAGAAAACGTCTCCCATATGAACTACATTACTTTTAGTGAGATAAATAAAACTGTCTCCATCAGTATGAGCGTTGTGCACATGAATAATTAAATTATTCTCATCTGGTAAGGAAAGTTCATAGCTTTCATCAATTGTTTGCTCTGGAAAAGAGCAATCTTCTTTATCACTTTCTTGCAGTCGCTTTAAAACATTTTTATGAGCGATTATTGTTGTCTTTTCGGTATTAAAATTTACATTTCCTCCTGTATGATCTCCATGATGGTGTGTGTTTATCAAATACCTGATAGGACTATCTGTTATATTTTTAATAGCCTCCTTAATTTTTTCACTTAACGGTGCAAATTGAGAATCAATCATGACCACTTCATTTTCAGAAACTTGTATAAGGATATTGCCACCAGAGCCTTGCAGCATATAAACTTGATCAGTTATTTGAGTAGTTGTTATCTCTACTTCTTCAAATCGGTCTTGACCTTGTGACCATAAGCTGGTAATAATAGCAAGAGTAAAAAGTAGTTTTTTCATTGTTAATTTTAATTGAATTGAACTGCAAGTTGTAGAAACTTCAAAGAGATAGTACTTAAAGCTCAGATGGATCTTCTCCTAATGTACTTAAAGTAGGTTTCTTACTTACCAGTTGTTTAATTTTAATACTAAATGCCGCAAAAATTAAAGTCATGATAGGAGATAACCAGCTAAATACAGCATATATGGCATAATCTGCCACACTTACACTTAATGTACTGCTGTGATAGGCACCACAAGTATTCCATGGAATTAGAACCGAAGTCACTGTTCCAGAATCTTCTAATGTACGAGATAGGTTTTCAGGAGCCAGTCCTTTTTCTCTATATGCTTTTTCATACATTTTACCTGGTACTACCAGTGCTAGATATTGATCACTTGCAGTTACATTTATCGCAAGACAGCTAGCAACGGTGCTAAAGAATAATCCGAATGTGCTACTAAACAACTCTAGCAAACTTCTTGAGATACGACTTAAAGCTCCTATAGCATCCATCACTCCACCAAAAACCATTGCGCAAATAATCAACCAAATAGTTCCTAACATAGATTCCATTCCTTTTCCTTCAAAAAGCCCGGAAAGTTCCTCAACGATTTGAGGATTATCAGAGATAGGATTTACAGAAGTTTTTACAGTTATAGAATTCATAATTCCTTTATAAGCCGCTTCAAAGGTCCATTCTTTAAGTCCTGAAACAGTTAAGACAATATCCGGCTGAAAAATCAAGGCAAAAACAGCTGCTAGCAACGTACCTATAAGCAACGCAATTAAAGGAGAAATTTTCTTAACAATCATGGCGATTACAGCAACTGGTACTAAGAATAACCATGGAGTGGTATTAAAAGTAGCGTCTATAGCACTTTGATATTGAGACACATCAGCACTACCACTGGTGTCATTGGTAAACCCTAGTATTACGAATACTAATAAAGTAACTACTATAGTAGGCACTGTAGTAAGCGTCATGTACTTAATGTGAGTAAATAAGTCAGTTCCTGCCATAGCAGGAGCAAGGTTTGTTGTGTCGCTTAGTGGGCTTAATTTATCACCGAAGTACGCGCCACTCAATACCGCTCCAGCGGTCATTCCTGGACTGATTCCTAGCGCTCCAGCGATACCTATTAATGCAATACCTACAGTTGCACTCGTTGTCCAGCTGCTTCCTGTAGCTACAGAAATTACAGCACAAATGATAACGCATGCTGCAAGAAAAATAGTAGGATTTAATATATCTAATCCATAATATATCATAGTAGGTATTATACCGCTCACCAGCCATGTACCTGCTAGCGCACCTACCATGAGCAGTATTAAGATAGCTCCAGTGGTAGATTTCAGATTTTGTGCAACCTCTTCTACCATCGTTTTATAAGACACCTTATTCTTGAAACCTACAATTGCCGCAATTGCACCACCTAAAATCAGGATGAATTGGTTTGTTCCACCTAGGGCACTGTCTCCGTAAATGAAAACATTGTATGCCAGCATTCCTATTAAAGCAATTACAGGAATAAGTGCTTCCCATATATTTAGTTCTCTATTTTCAATTATTTTCTCGTCTTCGTTGTTGATATTTTGACTTTCCATAGATTTTCGTTGATGGACTGTAATGTTACGATATTGTTAATGGAGTTGCAAACTAGATTTCATGGATGATAAAAAATGATTTTAAAAATTTCGCTTTCGCGAAAGCAAAATTACAATTCAAATCCTGCAAGCAATTCGCTATCAATTGTATGTATTATTGATCTGTTTTGTATTTTTTGAGAAGTTTTTTTTCATAACCTAGCTTTCGCGAAAGCGTAACGAGTAATGAAAGCAAGGGTTTCATCCATCTAAAGAGAAAATGATTTACTTGAGTATCGCCCCAGTGTAATAAAAGAATGGCGTGAAAAGGATTGTAAGCAATTTGATTTTTGCCAAAGGTTTTTCCATCATTTACGAGTCCAAATAATACTGCCATAAAATTTTCAAAACCAGGCTGTCCAGGTTCTAATTTTGCTTTAAATATGATAGGATGCTCATTAGGATTATAAAAACGATGCGCATCTAGAAACGGCACTTTAAAATGTTCTCCAGGTGGTAACATAATTTCTTCTCCTAAATAATGCACTCCTAGAACACCTTCTTGCGGATAAAAATCTTCAGTGAATCTCTCGTGAAAATGAATAGGATTACCGCCGCCTGGCTGCAATTCTACTTCAATCAAAGTGTAAGCACCATGTGTCTCTTTACTTGTTTTAAGTAAGGTAGCTTTTTCTTGAGTTATGGGATTGTGATAAACCTCTGGCATGTATCAAAGGTAATTCTCAAAACTATGGAAATCCTTAATAAATGGATAATAAATAATGATAAGTGAGTACTAGAAATGGAAGTTCATACTCTTACATTTGTAATCCTAAGTTAATAATTATGTCAGAAAATATAGAAAGAATTAAGTGTTTGATCATAGGTTCAGGTCCTGCTGGATACACGGCTGCTATTTATGCTGCTAGAGCAGATATGAAACCAGTTGTTTATACAGGTATGGAACCAGGTGGACAGCTTACTACGACTACAGAGGTAGATAATTTTCCAGGTTATCCTGATGGAATTGATGGACCAGCGATGATGGTAGACTTACAGAAACAAGCAGAGCGTTTCGGTACTCAAGTACGTATAGGAATGATTACTGAGGTAAATTTTGCTACAGAAAAAGGTGGGATTCATACTGCGATCGTTGATGGAAAAACTAAGATCGAAGCTAATACTGTGATTATTTCTACTGGAGCATCAGCAAAATATTTAAATATACCTAGTGAACAACGTTTACGCGGTGGTGGAGTAAGTGCGTGTGCTGTTTGTGACGGTTTTTTCTATAAAAATCAAGATGTCGCTATCGTAGGTGCTGGAGATACAGCTGCCGAAGAAGCTTCTTATCTTGCAAAAATTTGTAAGAGTGTCACCATGTTAGTGCGTAAAGATTACATGCGTGCTTCAAAAGCGATGCAACACAGAGTAAATAGTCTTGAAAATATCAAGGTATTATATAACTCTGAGGTTGATGAAGTTTTAGGCGATCAAGTTGTGGAAGGACTGCGTATTGTGAACAATCAAACGCAAGAAAAGCATGAAATTGAAATCACAGGAATTTTTATTGCGATAGGACATAAACCTAACACAGACATTTTTAAAGGTCAACTGGACATGGGAGAAGATGGTTATTTGAAAACCATTCCTGGATCTACTAAGACTAATTTACCTGGAGTATTTGCATCAGGAGATGTTCAAGATAAAATTTATAGACAAGCCGTTACTGCCGCAGGAACTGGTTGTATGGCTGCTCTAGATGCAGAACGTTACCTAGCAGACGTAGGAGTTGTGGATGAGGTTAAAGCTGGTGATTATAGTATAGGCTAGTTGTACAGTATACTGACAATCATAAATTATATTTAGTGAAAAATCCCGTATTAAAACTGCGTTTTAATACGGGATTTTTATATGCTTACAATAATTGTTTATTCCTTTTTAAGCACAGACTTTCCTGTAAACTTATTGATTTTTATACTAGGTGAACCGTATAGAGAAACTTCGGCATCATCTGTAGATTCTAGGTAAAAGTTGCTTTTTACATTAACCTGAGCATTAGTATTGTTTTTTATCTTTAAATCTAGTTTATCAAAAACTAAGTTTTTAAATTCAATACTAGAACGATCTTTAAGATTAATGATACCACTATCTACATCTCCTTCAATGCGAGCATCTATTCTATCTTTTGCGTTCAATTCTAGATCGCTGTATTTGATAAGCGCCTTAACCTCTGCATTATCTTCTAAATTTATCACAGCAGTTTTTCCTGTCAAATTAAGCTCGGCTTTCGTGCTTTTTTCTGCATACAAATTAAGTCGTGCCACATTTGCTGTCATATAAACTTCAGCATCTTCTTTTATATTTAATTCTAGGTCTTCAAAATTAAGAGTTGTCACAGAAGACAGTTGCGCATCTTCTGTTACAGTAATTTTATTGAGTTCTGGACCATAAACGATTCTAAATTTCATTTCTTTCTTTGAACGTATTTTGGCAGTCGTAGTAACAACTAATTTTCCATCTATCACGCTTGCGGCTAAATATTGGTGTAAATTAGAATCTGTTGTGATCTCAATTTGCGGCGCCACTCCAGGAACGATTTCTATTTCATAATCGCCACTAATTTCTAAATAATCAAAAGAATTAAGCGGACTTATTTCGGTAGTGACTTCTCGATTTCCTTTAACCTTAATAAGATCTTGGGCATTTACAATAGAAGTTGTTATTGCAAAAATGAATAGTACTATTTTTTTCATGTTGTAGATTTAATTTACAAATGTAAAACAAAAACCGCTCCATAGTAGAATGGAGCGGTTAAGTGTCCTACATCTCAATCACAAGGGTAGAACGTCAACTTGAAATATTTTATCAATACGTTTCTTCAATAACCACTTTTATAGGTCCTACATTAGTTGATTTTGTTACAGTAGTGGTAGCATCATCTTCATCTTCTTTATATTTCCATTTGCCATCAGTTGAAGTGCTTGAGTCTGCTTTTGAGTCCTTGCCAGTTGCATCTTCAGTATTCATAAGTTCTTCTAATGGGCAGTCTAAACATATAGCCTTATTATTTTGTAACTGGAAAGTTTGATCTTTATTGCGTCCTAGTTCTAGAACATCATCGCCTATCCAGTTGTAATAATTATATTGAAATCTTCTGTTAAGTTTGAATTTAGTTCCTTCAGGTAAATAAACTGTCACGTTAACTTTTTGACCGAATAGTCCGGTTCCTTTAGGTGCTATGATATAATTGGGAGCTGTAAATGAATTTTCGGATATTTGATATTCATACACCAAAGATTCTGCATTAGATTTTGCTTTAGAAAATGAATCGCCAGTCGCTTTAAAATTAAGCTTGACATAAGCCAGACTATCCCTACTTTGGGCAATTGCGACATGTACCTCGTTTACTCTAATAGCTTTTTCACCATTATAATCAATAACTTTAAATCCATTGTTATTAACATAAACCTCGTTTCCTAGATCTGTGTTTTTCAATAAATTTAATTCAAATACATCTTCTTTGTCTATAACATGTTCCTTCACATTGATCACATTTGCATCAAAGGCTTGACTAGCAGCAATACGGGCTGCAGAAACACTTATGATGATAATCGAGATGATCCATAGAACAACAAGTACAATCTTTGCAGGCATGCCTATGGATTTTAAATTATTGACTAATAATTTTAAACCTAATATAGCTAGTATTAGTAGAGGTATCCCAGCTGCAAATATTATAGCAGTAATTAGTAACCATGAGGCTTGCTCATGTGGTATTACCAAGTCAAAAAGATGAATTAAATTCTGACCTTCAACATTTACTACACTTGCCGTAATCATAGAAACTATTAAACCTATAAGCCCTGTAATAGCAGCTAGAAAGACAACAAGTCCTATTATTTTAATAATTGCTTTAAAAAAACCTTTGATCAATCTTCCTAAAAATCCAAAAAATCTAATGGATCCTCTTTTTCCTTTTTGACCTACGATATGGTGGCTGGCGTCGGTCTGTCCATCAACCACAGGCTCAAAACCCTGCTTAAAATTTTCTTCTATGTTTGTAATATTCACTTCTTTGCCCATCATCGTAAGGCGCTGGTTAGTAGTAACCGCATCAGGTACAAGAATCCATAGCAAAATGTAAACAGGTATCACCCATCCTACACTGAAGAGTACTAAAAGAACCCATATTACACGCACCCATATAGCTTCTAATCCCAAGTAGTAGCCTAAACCACTTGAAACACCACCTACATAACCATTTTGTGTATCTCTAAATAGCTGTTTGTTTCTTCCAGTAGGTCTGTATTTTCGTTGCGAGGTTTGTTCTTCAAAAATCTCTTCATCAACCTCATAGTCTTCAGGTTGTCCCATAATATTGATCACTTCTTCAACATGAATTATAGAAATAACTTGTTGATCGTTTGCTCTTTTCTCTAGGAAAAGCTCTGCAATGCGCGATTCTATATCGCTCATGATCTCGTCAGCACCACTAGTGCCGGCAAATGATTTACGTACTGCCGCTAGATAACGTTGCAGTCGTTGGTAGGCATCTTCATCTATGTGGAAGAACAGCCCAGCTAGGTTTATATTGATGGTCTTGTTCATGATTTCGTTGTTTTTGATTTGGTCACTAGGTTAACTGCATTTTTAAGATCGTCCCACGTGGTGGTAAGTTCTGTAAGGAAGATTTTTCCTGTTTCTGTAAGCCCATAGTACTTACGTGGTGGTCCACCAGTACTTTCTTCCCATCTATAATTAAGGAGTCCGGCATTTTTAAGTCTGGTAAGTAAAGGGTAAATCGTACCTTCTACGACTAGCATTTTAGCATCTTTCAAAGTATCTAGAATCTCTGCAACATAGGCATCTTCTTCTTTTAAGATGGATAGAATGCAGTACTCTAGTACGCCTTTACGCATTTGCGCTTTTGTGTTTTCTATCTTCATATTATTTTTCTTTTGAAACCTCTACTTCATCTTGATGAGGTATAAAGTTAATCGTTAATGGATAATCATAATATTCACCATCATGAGCTTTAATGGCAGCTTTAATGGTACATACTAAGTCTAGAACACCTAAAGCAAATATTGCTGTACCGCAAATTATGCCGCTAGCAATAATGGTACTAAAAATTCCCATATCATTCCAGAAAGGAAAGTCACCACCATGATCCATAGCTTCCCACAAACTAGGTCCACCGGATATCATAGAGCCTACTATGACGCCACCACCTATAAAAGCGAGAATGATTGTATAAAGCGTCATGCTTATTTGAAAATTGATGGCTTGCTTCCCATGTCTGTCGATAAAGTCAGATTTTTTAGAATTTATCATCCATAACAATATGGGTAGAATAAAATTCCCTAGAGGAAACAGCCACTTACCAAAGGTCAGTAAATGAATACCAGTAGCGATATTTTTATGATTATTTTGATTTGTTGATTCCATAGCATATTATTTTCTTATGCAAATATATAGCTAAAAGATAGTATTATGCAATACAAAGTACTAAATATTTTATTCTAAGGGATGGTTTTTAATTGTTTCGCTTTCGCGAAAGCGTTATAAATACAAGGCTTTTCCTTACTTTTGTATACATAAATTATTTTTGAAAATAAATTCTGATTTTATGATCACACCTAAGAAAATTAATGCATTTACCTTTTTAAAACTACCAAGTTGCTGGTGGACTGGTGTGAGATGTCAAGAAATTGATGATCAAAACTGTACAGTAACAGTTAAACATAAATGGTTCAATCAAAACCCATTTAATAGCATGTATTTTGCTGTACAAGCTATGGCTGCAGAGCTTTCTACAGGTGCATTAGTTATGTCTTACATAGAAAAAAGTGATGCCAAAGTATCTATGCTGGTAGCAAATAATAAAGCAACCTTTACAA
>CAZBCH010000083.1:0-14776 GCA_964490235.1 uncultured Flavobacteriaceae bacterium
CTAGGGAAATTGACTTTGCAAAAATTAGAGCTAGTTATGCTCAAGTAGGTAATGATACAGATCCTTACCAGACACAAGGAACATTCTTATCACAAACTCCTGTAAATTCCCAACCTACATTTACTAATCAAGATTTTATTCCTAATCAAAACCTAAGACCAGAAACTACTTCTAGTGTAGAGCTAGGGTTTGATATTCGCTTTTTAAAGCAGCGTATCAATCTAGATTTTACGTATTACAATGCATTGACAGAAGATCAAATCTTGTCACTTCCTATAGGGATAGCTTCTGGATTTAGCCAGCAAGTAGTGAATGCTGGTGCGGTGAGAAATCAAGGTGTAGAAATAGTTTTAAATACTATTCCAGTAAGAACAGAAAATTTTGAGTGGAGTTCTACCGTAAATTTTGCTTCTAATAGAGCGATTGTAGAAGATCTACCACAAGATGATGGACGTTTAACACTAGCTTATTCTAGAGTTTATGACAGTCAGGATCAAACCGTATGGCATCAAGTAGAAGAAGGTGGACGCATAGGTGATCTTTATGGAACTGGATATTTAAGAAATGAAAATGGAGACTTTATCCTTACATCAGAAGGCCGTTTTATCGCAGATCCTGAATTAAGAAAACTAGGAAATTACAATGCTGATTTCACTATGGGATTCAATAATAGTTTTAGGTATAAAAACTGGGATGCATCCTTCCTACTAGACTGGCGACAAGGTGGTATTATCGTATCAAGAACATTAGCCTTAGGAGCCGTAGGTGGGCAATTAAATGACACCGCAAACAGACCAGATGCTGGTATTATAGCAAACGGCGTTATCAACACAGGAACAGAGGCAAATCCTATTTACGTGCAAAATACTAACGCTGTAAGTGCAGAAAGTTATTACCGTCAGTTTTATGACCGTAATCATGAAGAGAACAACGTTTATGATGCGAGTTATTTAAAGCTACGCCAGTTTTCAGTTGGTTACAGTTTTAGTTTAAATGAAGGAGCATTAGGCTTATTCAACGACGGCGCAGAAATGAGAGTTTCACTAATCGGTAGAAACTTATTTGCAATTAGTGAGATCCCACACTTTGATCCAGAACAATTAGCTGTTCAAGGACAAGGTTTTGTAGGTGGTGTAGAAGATATGTCTTACGCTAGTACTAGGAGCATAGGAATTAAAGCGGGAATTACATTCTAAAAACAAGTTTAAACCTAAGTTTAAGCTTTAACTTAAACTTTTACCATAAGAATTATACAAATGAAAATAATATATAAATACATATTGCTTTTTGCATGTTTAGGCATTGTAATGGCTTCCTGTACAAACGATTTTGAAGAAATAAATACTAATCCCAATGCACCAGTAAGTGTGCAGCCTAGTTTGCTTTTAAGACAAGTGATCTACAATTACGGTGAGGAAATGTCCTATGAAGGTTTTGTCGCTGGTGGCTTGTTAAGTCAGCATATGACAGCTTTAGACTTTAATTTGTTCGATAGACACGCCTTAAAAAGTCCGCAATTGGGTGGAAACCCTTGGCCTATTTTTTATACTAACTTGAGAGACAATCAAATCATTATCGATCAAGCTCAAGAAACACCAGCCTTTGCTGTTTATGAAGGTCCTGCTTTGATCTTTAAAGCTTATATGACGGCTGGATTGACAGATATTTTTGGTGATGTACCTTATTCTGAAGCTTTCCGTGGTCTGGATGGAATTGTAGAACCTAAATACGACCTACAAGAAGATATTTACCTACAACCAGGTGGAATTCTAGATAATCTAGATCAAGGAATTGCAGCTATTGAGAACTATAATGGTTCTATTGCTCTAGAAGGTGATGTACTTTTTAATGGAGATTTAACGGCTTGGGTGCGTTTTGCAAATAGTTTAAAGATAAAAGCACTGATGCGCATCTCTGAAAGAGAGAACGTAAATGCTAGATTACAGACGTTGTTTGATGATCAAAATTACATTGCTTCAAACGATCAAAATGCGGTGTTTAATTTCTCTGATAGTGAGCCTAACAACTTTCGTATGGCGCGCTTGCGAGCAGGAGATTTCAACAATTTTGTTATGAGTGAAACGATGGAAGAAGTTCTTGAAGATTTAAATGACGCGCGTATCAATGTACTTTTTAGACCTAGAGCAAACAATTCTAATGGAGATGATTTTGAAGGCTTATTAAACGGGATTGATGCGTCATCTACTTCAGTAACACTTGCAGATTATTCTCTTGCAGGAACTATTTTCAGAGAGAATACAGGAATGTTAGATGCAAATTACATGACCGCATGGGAAACCAACTTTCTACTTGCCGAGGCAGCAGAAAAAGGATTGATCACAGCACCTGCACAAACCTTATATGAGACTGGTGTCGCACAAGCTCACGAATACTGGAATACAGAGTTACCAGTAGACTACTTAACTACTGATGCTGCTTATGGCTTAAACGGCAACGACCCAATCGAACAAATCATTACCCAAAAATGGATTGCGAGCGTCATCAATGGTTATGAAGGATGGATTGAGTATAGAAGAACAGGTTTTCCTGCATTGAAAACGATCTCGGCTAGTTTCAATAATGATCTCATTCCTGTAAGAATGCCTTATCCTGCAGAGGAAGCATCTCTTAATGCTGATAATTACAACGTCGCTGCAAGTGCCACTAATGACAATGATATCAATGTTCCAGTTTGGTGGGATGAGTAAAGATTAACGATTGAATATTTTTGATTAACGATTTTTGATTTGTTTACTCTGGTGAAAATGGGAAACAAATACAAATCGAGAAAGATTAAAGCAGATTCTGCATCGAGTGCGGAATAAGCAACTAATAACAGACAACTAATAACTTGGATTTCCTAACCCAAACATCAACCTTACAATGGTTACTCATTATAGCGAGTAGTGTGATCTTTTTCATACTAGCGCCGTATGCCAAAGATGTAGCAACATTCTTTAAGGCAGAGCATCGCGGTAAGCAACCCAATATGGTGATGCTTACGGGAAGTTTGATCATCTCTTGGATTTTTGCAAAAAGTATTACAAACGCGGCCAACTTGGGACTGGAATTTGGTCTTGTCGGTGGTGTGGCATATGCCGGTTATTATCTATCATTTGCAGTTGCAGGAATTATTATTTATCAGCTACGAACTCAAGGAGATTACACCTCGATTCATCATTTTTTAACCGATAAATATGGGAAGCGAGCCGTTGGACTGTTTTCTATTCTGATCAGTTTTAGGTTGTTCAATGAAGTCTGGTCCAATACTATGGTGATAGGAACGTACTTTGGTGAAATAGGAACTACCGCTTATTATGCGGCTATTGTCGTTTTTACTTTAATGACACTAGCCTATACCTTAAAAGGCGGATTGAGCAGTTCCATTTTTACAGATGTGATCCAGATGGTATTATTTTCGATATTACTTATCGTCATTTTATATGTTTTGTTTGATCCAAAGACTTTCGACATATATGATGTTCGTGATAGTGGAACATGGTCAATGGAATTAGGTTTGAACTTATTTTTTGCAGCTATTCTTCAAAGTTTTAGTTATCCATTTCATGATCCAGTATTGACCGATCGTGGCTTTATAACTAGTCCTAAGATCACTCGAAAAAGTTTTCTTTGGGCGGCAGTTTTAGGTGGTATTTGTATAGTTCTCTTTAGTCTAGTAGGTGTGTATGCGCAACAAGCCGGATTACAAGGTCAGGCAGCTGTTGAGGTAGCAAAGAAACTAGGAGTAGTGCTATTGCTCATCATTAATTTTATAATGATTACCAGCGCTGCGAGTACATTAGACAGTACTTTTTCAAGTTTTTCAAAGTTGTTGACAATTGATTTAAATTTAGGGAAAACAGTTTCTTTTGGTAGATTAATGATGATTCTTGTCGCTGTTTTGGGAACCATTCCTGTATTCTTAGATGCAGAAATCCTTAGCGCAACTACCATAAGTGGTACGATGGTCATAGGCCTTACTCCGGTATTCTTATTGTGGAAAATGAAAGCACCACAAATCAGCTATTTTTTATCAGTAATTTGTGGGCTTGTCTTTGGTGTATTCTTAGTCTTTGAATGGTTTCCCCAAAGCCTTATTTTTACCTCGGGAAAATACGCCTCATTACTCTGGATCAACATTTATGGAATTTCATTTAGCTTTCTCTTATTCTTATTGCCAGCATGGATAAAAAAATCATAGATATAGGTGAAAAGCGAGGGAAAATGCTTCTTTTCGGTGGTGTTTACAGCAATTTACAGGCTTTACAGAGTTTAATTCAAGTTGCTCAGCAACATGGGATAGATGCAGAAAACTGTATTTGCACTGGCGATATCATAGGTTATTGTGGACAGCCACAAGAAACGCTAGATACTTTTAAAAATTGGGGTGCACACAGTATTTTGGGTAATGTAGAAATTCAGCTGCGAGACGATCAAGATGATTGTGGTTGCGATTTTACAGAAGGCTCTCGTTGTGATAATTTTAGTGAGATTTGGTACGCTTTCGCGAAAGCGAATTTACACACCAGCTCAAAAGACTACTTTAATACCTTACCAGATCATATAACATTCAATTATGCTGGGAAGAAAGTAGGAGTAGTACACGGAAGTTATGATCACGTTTCTCAATTCATTTTTAAATCTACCGACTGGCAAGAGAAACAAAATAGTCTAGACGCATTAAATACTGAAGTTGTAATCGCGGGACATTGCGGTTTACCATTTGTAGATCAAAAAGAAGATGTGCGATGGCTCAATCCAGGTGTGATAGGAATGCCAGCAAATGATGGAAAAACTAGCACTTGGGCGATGATCTTAGACGATGCTAATGGATTAGAATACGAACATATTCAAATTTCTTACGATCATTCAGCTGCTATTAATCAAATGAAAAAAAATCACCTTCCACAAGAGTATGCTACAACTCTTGAAACCGGCATCTGGGATAATATGGAGATTCTTCCAGAAGAAGAGCGAACATTACAAGGTAAAAAACTGGAATTGAGTTCTTATTAGTATTTTTATGTTTGGATAAAATTTTTAGTCTTCTCTTTTAACCAATAAATTTCACCTAATCACCTAATTACATGATTCCAAAATGGTTTTATAAACTCCTTATCGCCATGTGCGTTATCAGTCTATGCATCATAGGTTATAAAATTGCCGATGGTGAGCGCAACCGCAGTTTTATATGGTTCGGCTTTCTGTTTTTAATGGCGATATGGTATGCTTTGCGACAATTAAGGACCAAAAACTAAACAAACAGCCTTTAAAAAATAGGTTTTCCTAACAACAGTACATATAAATCTATTATTTTCACGTCATGGCAATTTTCAAACGCGATCCATGGATACTTGATATTTACCGTACTTACAGTGGTGAAAGTCATTTGTATGTAAGAGGCCGTGCTCTAGAAGACCAGCCATTAAAGCATTACGAGCAGCAAACACTTTATCAAACGGTGCGCAATACTTGGCGTACTTTTAAGACGGACGAGATAAGAAATGCGCAAGTTCGACTGACTTTACCCAACGGTAAATTTTTTGAAGTAAAAGCAGATCATGAAGGCTACTTTCTATTTGACATCAAGACCGATTTCAACCTACATGACTTGACTGATAAAGAAGGTTATCTACTTACAACGGTAAGTTTTGATGAAGATAATTCCGCTTTCGCGAAAGCGAAACGACAAAAACGTCTAAAAATAAATAAGTTTACTGGCGAGACGTTGATCCCACATCCTGAAGCTGCGTACGGTGTCATAAGCGATATAGATGATACAATCATGCATACTGGTGTGACCAGTTTTCTCAAATTGCGTGTGGCATTTAATACTTTTTTCAAAAATTATGATCGCAGGCTGCCCTTAAAAGGAGCCGCTAGTTTTTACCAACTTTTACATCGAGGAGCATCTTCAAAGGATCAAAATCCCATGTTCTATTTAAGTAATAGTCCATGGAATTTATACAAGTATTTAGAGAAGTTTCTAGACTTTCACGGTTTTCCTAAAGGGCCGATTTTATTAAGAGATTTTCCTACGCCATGGGATAGAACACCTAAATTAAAACGTCCTCATAAAGAACACGAGTTGATCAATATTTTAAAGCATTATCCAGATATGAAATTTATCTTGATAGGTGATAGTGGAGAGCATGATGTGGATTATTATAAAGATACCGCACAACAATTCCCTGATCGCATTCTAGCGATTTACTTACGATCTGTAGAGCACAAAAAGAAAATGGAACGTGTACAATCCATAGCCGATTCCTTTACTATTTGCCCTATGTTACTGGTAAAAGAATCTAAAGAAGCTGTGGCGCATGCCAGAGCAAATGGCTGGATTGTTTGAAAAAACTAAGTACTAATATAACTAATTTTATATTTTTAAACTCCTTTCTTTAGAAAAGGAAAGGTGGGCAAAGTGAGTGTAACGAGCTTTGGTCGGAAAGGTTGAGAGATGCTATTGGTTCACTGCTCATTGTAAACTTACTTGAATATTGATAATTGCTAGATCGCAGTTGTGAGATCATTAAAATCTTTTATATAACTATAATTGTTCTCGCCTGCGCTCGAACTGACATCTATCCTAAAATACCTTTTTGTTTTTGATAAAAAGCATCAGCTTGTTTTTGCATAAGTTCTCGGGCGATTTTCTTTTTATATGCATATAATGCATCTTCATCTGCAATGTCTTTGTAAACACGATTATTGAGTTCTTTATCGGTCTGTACCAAGACAGTTTGTTGCTGTTTTTGTTGGGTCACCCATGAAATTACGAGGTCTTCTCGCTCGGCATATTTGTAATCGTATTCTCCTTTAGGTGAAAGCAATTTTGCAATTATCGGTGAGGTTTCAATGGCGAGAAATAATAAGAATATAAAGAACGATGTAATAAACGGCAGTTTGTTAAGCGCTTCTATGCGAGCCATTAGTCCGTCAAAGTTTTCTATGATAGGTTGTGATGCTGCAAGTTGCGTGGCTTCTTTTGTATTAAGATCTGCAAGTTGCAATTCTATTGCAGCGATTTTTTCACTGTTAGTTGTTTTCAATGCTTGTAATTCTGCCAGAGCGGCGTCGTGTTTTTCTCTTTTCTCCTTGTAAACTGGTCCTTTTCCCAACTTGTTAGTCCCCGATGTTCCTTCAGCTTCAGTGATGTACGTGTTGTAAAGTGCTTCAACTTCGGCTTCTTTTGTGGTGATTTCAGATTTTAATTCTTGTATCGCTTTCGCGAAAGCGGACTCCTCAACAGCAAACAAGGATGCTACTTGCTCCTGATTTTCTAAAGTCATCGCATTTTTCTCTTCTAGCAACACCTGATCGATTTCCTTTTCAAAAATCTTTAATTCGAGAGGTTTTGAAATAACAAGAGCGATGATTACCGCCAAAATAATACGTGGTGTAGCCTGCCACAGTTCGTTGATTTTACGATCACTTTTCTTGAGCGTGGAAACAATATAGCGGTCCAGATTGAAGATCAAAAGTCCCCAAACAAGCCCAAACGCGGCTGCAATCCAGTAGCTGTCAAAAACGGTAAATAGTGCGTAACTAGCCGCAAAAAATGCCATAAGTGCGGTAAAGAAAACGGTGGCGCCTATACCGGCATATTTGTTACGCTCGCCTGCGCTGCACTGGTCAAGTAACTCAGCATCAGCACCGCTGCAAAAGATGAAAAAGGATTGCATAAGGAATGGGATTTATAAGGAGGTTATAGTCTATAAACGTGAACAGTATGAAATTGTTACACTTTTGTTGATTTAAATTTCATAAGATATTCCGTTGCATGTCAGAACAAGCTAGAAGTTTTTTAAAAGTTATTTGAAACTAAAAAGCCTCAAAATTACTTTTTGAGACTTTGGTAATTTTTATTAAATATTGAAAATCTAGCATTTCAAATCTCGATCTAACCTAGTAGGACCATAAATGTTATCGGGATTCTGATCTATATAAATCTTTTTGTCATCTGATGAGGTATACATCTTTAAAGAATACACTCCATTAACAGGCCCGATTTCAACACCTTTCTTTCCATTCTTTTTGATAAAGGCTTTTGCTTTTGCGGCATTCACCTTTACGCCATCTATGTAATAATTCATTTGATCTCCTTTATCTTCAATATAATCTAAAGGATCTGCCGGCGGCGGCGGTGGAGGAAGGTCTTCTTGATTTACGTACTCTACAGTTTTTCCATAAACGTCAATGATATTTCCTTTACGATCATAAAAATTGTTGTCGTTTTCTTTTAATGTGTAATGATAAATATTACCGTCCACTTTGATATAACCAGAATTTTTAGATGGAGCAGCTGGTGGTGGTGGCGGTGGAAGATTTGGCCATGGCTGAGCATTGCTCTTTTGAGCTGTTGTCATGTTATCGTATATGGATTTAAATGTTTTTACATCTATTGCTTTGACTATAGCATATTCATTACTTCCAGCTTTTTTTGCTTTGTTGTTTGCGTCATTTATTTGTTTTGCCCAAGAATTGTATTTTTCTAGATCATTGGAAGTAACAACTTGCAATACTGCTGGCGGTGGCGGCGGTGGAATTTGCCCTGGCTTATATTCTAATCCATAATGTGTTCCAGTAAATGGCCATGGTTCATTTGCAGCACGTTGTTCTTCATTCATAGAATGGAAAATAGTTTGCATATGCATTGTTTCATTTTCCCATACAATCAGTTGATTGTTTTGCTTCATATATTGCGCATGCTTTCTAGCTAATTGATTATAGGTTTTAATATCTTCAGGAGTAATATTCTCTAAGATTTCTACAACCTCAATAATTTCATCTGCTTTTATAATTTCGTAGCCTTGGCTCTCAAAATCTTGCAACTCACCATATTTGTTATAAATTTCTATTTTTTCGCCTTTAATTTTATAGAAATGTGGCTCACCGTTTATGGTAATGTTCCCTTCTGGATCTGATGGATCAACTGCAATAATCTTTTGATTAGTTGGTTGCTCTTCTATCACTACCTCTTCAATTTCTATAAATTCTGTTTCTTCTTTACCACAGCTTATGATAAGCAAGGCTAGAATAGGAACAAGCGCTAAACTTCTTAAGATTAAGCTTGTATTTGATGTATGTGTTTTCATAATATGAAATCTTTTTTTAATTATGGGAAAAGTAAATGTGTTTGCCATGGCCTGTTGATAACTGGTTGTAGCGTGATCTAATAATAGTTGCTGGTACTCTGTTGTAGAAATGCCTTGTTTTAAAACACATTGATCTGCTAGGAACTCATGATTTAACTTCATAGAATACCTTATGAGATATAGTAATGGGTTGAACCATAGAAGCACTATTAGCGACTCTATAAATAGAATGTCTAACGAGTGTTTTTGATCTAAATGTGCTTTTTCATGTTCTAAAACGACCGTAGGTATTTTGTTAGTTCCATGGTTTTTTTTAGAAACAAAAATGCGTTTGAGAAAGGAATGAGGTATTGTCAATTGATTGCGTAAAATAAGCTGATACGTTTTATAAGAGCTGATTTCATCTTCTTGTTGGATTCTAAAAGAGTTCAAGTTTTTGCTAAAACGCCAGAGCATGATCGCAAAACCTATAGCATAAACAGCCAGTATGACATACCACCAATTCACCTCAAAAACGTTTTCTTTATTAATAGTTTCTTCAACGGCTAAATCATAAGCTGTAAAAGTGCTTTTTTGAATAGGTATCGCAATCGTTTTTACAATGATAAATGGAATGCTAAAAGAAATAATTAAAGAACCGATCAAGAACCATCTTTTAAATGCATGCCACGACGTATTCTCTAATAACAATTTATAGGCGAGCCATAATACAAAAAGACAAACTGAAGAATTGATTAAGAAATGTTCCATAATTACTTATTTTCAATTTGACGATCGATGATTTTTCTCAATTCTTCTAGTTCCTTCTTACTTAAGTTTGTTTCTTTAGTAAAGAAAGAAGCAAACTGTGATGCGCTATCATTAAAAAAGTTTTTGATTAATCCATTAACATGTTTTGAGAAGTAATCACTTTTTTTAACAAGCGGTCTATACTGCCGACTTTTGCCGAACAGTTCATAACCTACAAAACCTTTATCTGTCATACGTTTTAACAGCGTTGCAATGGTTGTTGTAGCAGGTTTGGGATCAGGGTACTCTTCTAATAAGTCTTTAAGGAAAGCTTTTTCTAACTTCCATAAATGACTCATAAGATCTTCTTCAGTTTTTGACAATTTCATTTCTACATTTTTAGAACCAACTCTACAAATGTAGAATAAAATTTCAATTCTACAAGTGTAGAGGTAAAAAAATATGATAAAGAAATAAAATGATATTAAATCTAAGAGTTTCTTATAGCTTTTAATATATTGGTATAAAGAAAGTTATATTTATATATTACTTATTGTATGGTGATTCATTTACCCAATGAAAACCGCGGTTGATAAGTGTAAAGTCCTTTAAGTCTTTAGCTTTTAAATGTACTTTTAAAGAATCTTGATCGAGTAAACCCTTAATTTTTAAGTAAAGATTATCCTTTTGTTCAAAGGAAAAATTATTAATAGCCTCGGTTTTATCTTTTTTATAAATAGAAATGTAATTTTTAGTACTGTCTACTTTGAAATGATAAATATCAATACTATCGTTCATTTTTTTAATACCTGTTCGGCCTTTGGTTTCCATGATCATGTAGCGCCATCTATCTTTAATGGTGGTAAGCGGTGGTATCGTATCTCCATTTCTTATAAAAGTTTCTACTTCCCAGATCCCATAAAATTCATCTTTAATTTGGTCCTTTTTTTGTTCCAGATAGATCAGTCCTCTTAAAGCAATCGCACCTAAAATTATAAAACTCAGACTGCAAATTTTGAAAACTCGTATAGCCTTATTAAATCTAGGTTCAATAGGTCGATAATCTTTTGGGAGTTTTATTTTACTATTTCTAAAAAACACATATAGAAATCGTTTTGCATCACTTAATAGCAATACTAATCCCATTAAGGCAAGATGCATGGAAAATATTTTAACAGGAATATCAAAACACAGATTCATGACTGCTACGTGTGTCATTATGCCTACTACTAGAAGTGCCCCTAAGGTTTGTGTGCGTTTAGTAATGATTAAAAAACCAGCAATGACCTCAAGTAAACCTGTAAAAACCTCAAATGCTGGGCTAAAACCCATATAAGCCCATGCAAGTCCCATAGGCGACATGTCTCCAAAAGGTTGCAGCAAATCAAGTAAAGAAGGTTCATTAAACTGCACGAGAAAGACTTTTGCAAAGCCATACAAAATCATAAAAAATGAAACAAAGGCACGTAGTATGGTACGGAACCAATAAAATAAATCATTATAGGATAGCCGCTTACGATCTAATACCGACCATATAATAGATCCAAATACAGCTAGAGCAAATTGTAGAAATAAAGAGAGCCACGACATAGTATCGTCACCACTTCCTGTTGATTCCAGTTCTAACCTGCCTGAAGATTTGAAAATGTTTTCTCCTATCCAAACCAGCACAGGACTTAAAAGATATCTCGCAGGCACCATAATCATGAACCCTACTAAGAATAAAAAAATAAATCTAAAGGATAGGCGAGAAGATAATTTCCAGTGCGATTGGTATTCTTGGGTAAAAATCATGGCTAGCGATTAGTTACATATCTGACGATTT
This sequence comes from uncultured Flavobacteriaceae bacterium, assembly GCA_964490235.1. GTDB lineage: Bacteria > Bacteroidota > Bacteroidia > Flavobacteriales > Flavobacteriaceae > Nonlabens. Next base: position 11,653 of record CAZBCH010000083.1, read on the forward strand.
GAAACTTGTAATGTTACATGACCTGTTGTCAAGTTCGCTTTCGCGAAAGCGATAACACTAAATTATTAAGGAGAGCATAAGGTTAAAGAGACTTGTTTTAACTGTAATCGACTAAAGGTTCGATTTATTAACTTATTACTTCGAAAAACTGTTAATTAATTTTAAAAAATAAAGAAATAATTATCCAAGGTTTATTAAACCTGACTAGTCAATACGCTAGAATTTTAATTTTGTACAAAAGGAGGAATTATGAAATTGAAATTGACTTTATTGTTTTTAATTATTGCAAATGTTTCTATAGCACAAGTGGGAATCAATACAGATAATCCAGATCCTAGTTCTATGCTAGATATACTGTCTGAAGATAAAGGAATTTTAATTCCTAGAATGGATTCTACGAGTCGACTGGGAATCACAAATCCTGCTACTGGTTTATTAGTTTATGACACCACATTGCAAGCTTTTCAATATTATGATGGTACTGAATGGGATTATTTAGGTAATAGACAGAAGCGTTCTCAATATAAATTAGTTAAAAGTATCGATGACTTATCAGAAGAATTAGTCGCTGGAGGAAATTCTAAGTATCTTCTAGACAGTGATTTTCTCTATGAAATTAATGGGACGATCGTATTTGATTTTCCTATCGATTTAAATGGGGCTTATATAGAAGGTGTAGATTCTTCTGAAGATATTCTTATCAATAACTCCAGCGGTAGCCTTTTTGAAGGTTCAAAAGGTGGTGGCTTACGTAATTTAACCTTATCTGGTAGTATTCCTATGGGTTCAAAAAAACAGCTGTTTGACATTAATACTACTGCAACAGGTGAATTATTACTAATTAATAATACAATTATTGCAAATGCAAGTAAAGTAGGAACCATCGATGGCCTGAGTACAGTATTTTTAAGTGTCACACAATATGTGAATAACGACGATGGCTTTACTATAAATGATATCAATAGTTTTTTTGTTAGTAATATATTTTGGACGTCTTCAAATACAGGAACTTTTATGGAACTGTTAGGCTCTTTTACAAATCTACAAATGAATGGTGGACGTATTGAGGCAGATAATATGGAAACCGGTATTGATGTAAGTGCAAATCCTGCGATTGTAAATGATGCCACGCTATCTCAACTTAGTTTTGTAGGTGCTGGAACATTAATTAATCCTTATACTACAGGTACCTATGCAGGATTTAATTTTACTAAGGATTGGAATGTAAATTGTTCTGGTATCCCATTAGAAACAGATGCTCAATCTGTAGGTGATATTAATTTTAATTTTACCGCAGGTGGCGGTGCGTTAACTACTTTTTCTTCAAATGGTGTTCCTAGAAAATTAGCAGGAACTACCACATCAAATAATTTGTTCCGTTTTTCAAGCTCGAGTGATAATAGGGTCGTCTATGAAGGGAAGAAAAAACGATTTTTTAACGTGTCTGCCAGTGTTTCTTTTGAAGGAAATACTCCTGGAGATCGATATATATTTTACATCGCACGTGGTAGAGCTGGAGATGCCGTTCCTACTGTAATAGATCAAACTGGTGTGTGGAAAGTAGTGCCTGACGGCGCGACCGTTGGTGCTACCACTATAAGAGATATCAGCGCGGTGCCTATTGTAGGTGTTTTTGACCTAGAGCCTAATGATTATATAGAGGTTTGGGTAGAACGTTTCAGTGGTACAGGTCAGATATTTACGGTAGCTTTAAATCTTGCGATTAATTAATTTTTTTTACGCTTTCGCGAAAGCGTGTATAAAAAAATCCCATTCATTAACTGAATGGGATTTTTAATTTTAATAATGTCTTTTCTTATTTACTCATTGCAGTAAAATGTTTGTAGAAATGAGGAATGGTCTCAATACCTTTAAGGTAGTTCCATACACCAAAGTGCTCATTAGGCGAGTGAATAGCATCGCTATCAAGTCCAAAGCCCATAAGTATAGACTTGGAATTTAATTCTTTTTCAAAAAGAGCAACAATAGGAATAGAACCACCACTACGTTGCGGTATAGGGGTTTTACCAAAGGTATCTTCATATGCTGCACTAGCTGCTCTGTAACCTAATGAATCGATAGGTGTTACATATGCAGTACCACCGTGATGAGGTTTTACTTTAACTTTTACACTTGCTGGGGCAATACTTTCAAAATGTTTTTGAAACAATTCTGTTATCTCGTGCCAGTTCTGGTCTGGTACTAATCGCATTGATATTTTTGCAAATGCTTTACTTGCGATTACCGTTTTTGCACCTTCACCAGTATAACCACCCCAAATTCCATTAACGTCTAGAGTAGGCCTTATACTGTTGCGCTCATTTGTAGTGTAGCCTTTTTCACCATGCTCTTGCGATATGTCTAAGGCTTTATTGTAAGCCTCTTGAGAAAAAGGCGCTTTTGCCATTTCTGCGCGCTCTTCAGTGCTTAATTCTTCTACCTTATCATAAAATCCAGGAATAGTGATGTGATTGTTTTCATCATGTAATTGCGCGATCATATCACATAATATATTGATAGGATTTGCAACAGCACCACCATAAAGACCTGAGTGTAAATCACGATTAGGACCAGTAACTTCAACTTCTACATAGCTCAAGCCACGTAAACCAGTTGTAATACTAGGAACATCTTTGGCGATCATTCCTGTATCAGAAATTAGAATCACGTCATTAGCTAGCTTTTCGCGATTACGTTCTAAAAACCAACCTAAAGACTCGCTACCAACTTCTTCTTCACCTTCAATCATAAATTTCACGTTACATGGCAGCTCATTATTGGCTGTCATGTATTCCATGGCTTTGACATGCATGTACATTTGACCTTTGTCATCACAGGCACCACGCGCAAAGATGGCACCGTCGGGATGTAGTTCTGTATTTTTAATAACTGGCTCAAATGGTGGACTGTCCCAAAGCTCTACTGGATCTGGTGGTTGAACATCATAATGTCCATAAACTAGTACAGTAGGTAGGCTTTTATCAATTATTTTTTCTCCATAAACGATAGGATAACCTGGAGTCTCACAAATTTCTACATGATCACAGCCAGCTTTTTCTAATGAGGTTTTAATCGCCTCGCTTGTTTTAATAACATCATTTTTATAAGCCGGATCAGCACTGAT
>CAZBCH010000084.1:0-17552 GCA_964490235.1 uncultured Flavobacteriaceae bacterium
GTTCCTTGTGGATACTCGATATAAACAATGATTTGGTTAGGTTTATTCTCTGGGAAAAATTCCACTTTTGTTCGACCTGTTCCTACTGACCATCCAAAATATAGGGCCAATACTCCAAAAAACATTATCGCCATTCCAGCAGTAAAGAAATATGGTTTTTTGCCTCTCAAGGCAAATCTTAAGAATCGCTCATAGGCATTATCTAGCCATTTTAATATTCTGCGCTGAAAATATAATGTAGCTCCTTTAATCACATATTTATATAGCCATAAGAGTATAACAGTTACTATCATTACAGAACCGATACCTCTTATAGCACCGCCAAATAATAAAATTAGAAGACCAATGCCACCCATAACCGCAGTAATCAATACTAACTTTTTGACAGGTATGTTTTTCTCATCAATACTCATGTACTTAGAAACAAGCATGGAGTTGAAGAAAATAGCTACTACAAGTGAGCTACCTAAAACAACAGATAACGTTATTGGGAAATACTTCATAAATTCTCCCATTACACCTGGCCATAAACCTATAGGTACGAATGCAGCAACAGTAGTTAAGGTAGATATGATAATAGGAACAGCAATTTCTCCTATTCCTATTTTTGCAGCCTTTATACGCGACATGCCTTCTTCATCCATTAAACGATAAACATTTTCTACTACAACTATACCATTATCTACCAGCATTCCTAATCCCATGATCATGGCAAATAGAATCATCGTATTTAATGTGTACCCTAAGAAATTCAGGATAATAAAGCTCATTAACATAGACATAGGGATTGCAAAACCAACAAATAATGCATTTCTAAATCCTAGGAAAAACATCAATACGGTTACTACCAGAATAACTCCAAAAATGATGTTGTTAACTAGATCGTCTACTTGATTAAGTGTTCTACTAGAGCCATCATTTGTAATTGTTACTTCAATGTTATCTGGTATTTTACCGTTTTCTTGAGCGTCAGCAATTATTTTTCTAATACTTTCTGAAGCAGTAATCATGTTTTTTCCAGACTGCTTTTTTACATCAATCATCACTACGGCATCACCAGACTCTCTGGCATAGGTAGTTTTGTCTTCTTCTTTAAAATTAACCTCGGCAATATCTTTTAGATAGATGGCTCCATTCTCATTTTTTACTACAAATCGGTCTAGCTGTTCAGGTGAAGTAATTTCTCCTAGTATTCTAATAGTACGACGCTGATTTTCAGTTTTAATATTACCAGCACTCATGGTAGCATTTCCTCCACGTACTGCATTGATAACATTATCAAAGCTTACCGCTGCTGCCGTCATTTTATAAATGTCTACGGCTATTTCTACTTCTAATTCTTGAGCACCTCTAATACTAGCTTCTTTGATTTCTTGAAGTCCTTCAATCTCGTCTTGAAGAAACTCAGCATATTCTTTTAGTTTTCTTACTGTATATGCTTCACCTCTCAAGTTGATATTCATGATAGGTACTTCTTCACTCATTTTAAGATCAAAAACATTTGGTTCGATCTTAGCATCATTAAAAGTAGGCCAGTCTTCATTTGAGGTTTCTACGTCCACCTCATCTTTTACTTTCTGCTTTGCCTCTTCGACAGTTATACTAGATCCTAGAATAGAACCTTCTTCAAATTCTACGGTAATAATAGAGTAATCTTCTTGAGAAGTTGAAAGCACTTCTGCAACACCAGAAATATTTTTCAAGCGATCCTCAAGAGGATCTGTTATAAGGCGTTCTATATCTTCAGCCGTGTTTCCTGGATAAACACTAGAAATATAAATTTTAGTTTCTTTTACTTCTGGAAAATCTTCACGAGGCATCGCAAAGTATCCTTGGACACCTAGAATAAGAACGAGTCCTATTAAGATCCAAATTACAGTAGAGTTATTAATCGCCCATGAGGAGAATCCAAACTCTTTTTCACTTTTCTTACCCATTGCTTAATCTTTTTTAATTCTAATTTGTTGATCTTCCTTCACACTACGAGCACCTTCGACTATAATTTGATCACCCTTTTCAAGACCATTTATGATCTCAATCATATTGTTACTAGTTTTGCCAGTTTGAATTACTCTTCTTTTTGCAGTAGCGGTATTAAATTGATCACCAGTTTTGAGATCACTTGCAATCATAACGTATTGATCGCCATTTTGATTTTCACTTATTACAGCAAGAGGAATTAAAATCGCCTCTTCATTAGTGTAATCATTAATTTTAAGCCTAGCAGTTAGATTAGGTTTTATATTTTTCTCTTTATTTTCTACTGGGATTTCAATTCTAAACGATCTATTTGCTGGATTTATAAACGAACTAGTCTGTCTTACCTTGCTTTCAACCGTTCTTCCTAAAACAGGTAACTCTACTTTTACATCTGTACCTTCATTGATAGACGCTATATATGTCTCTGGTACTTCAACTTCTATATACATATCATCTAGATTTACAATTCTCAATATTTGAGTCATTCCTGGACTTACTGTATTACCTTGTTCGGTAATAACATCGTCTATGATTCCAGAAAATGGTGCTGTGATGATTGTCTTTGCAAGCTGCTGTTGCATGGATTTAATAGCATTTTCTTGAGCTTCATAATTAGCCTTAGCTTGTAAATATTGAATTTCAGAACCTATTTTTTGATTCCATAATCTTTCCTGACGTTCAAAAGTAGTTTTAGCTAACTGTGCTTGAACCTTCATTTGTTCAATACTCTGTGACATCCCGCCATCATCAATTTTTGCAAGACGTTGTCCTTTTGAAACTCTTTGCCCTTCTTTAACATATACATTAGTTAAAATACCTGCAGTTTCTGGCATTAGGGTAATGTTTTGTTTAGTATCTACGCTACCTTGTAATTCAATATAATGATTGAATATGGTGTCTTGTACTGTTGAGATACTTACTAGAGCACCTTCTTTTTTTACACTATTTTTATCTAGATAATTCTCAATAGCCTTAATTTCATTTTCTAACTCTTTCTTTTGATTGAGTAGTTCTGTTTTCTTTTGTGCTATGACTTGCGTGTCTCCTGCTGCTATTAACTCATCTACACTAGGTTCCTTGTCACCACAAGAGGTGAGAATAAAAAGACTTATAAATAAAATACTTAGTTTTTTCATGATATATGATTCAGGGTGGTGGTTTAGTTTTGTTTAATAAATTCTGGTGTGTTAAGAATGGTTTCTAGGTTTGCTTTTTCACTAATTACCTGAAACATACTTTGTAAATAATTTGATTGGGTACTGTACAATTGTGTTTGTGCTTGTCTTAGATCAAAGCTAGTCGCAATACCTTCTTTAAATTTGATGTTATTTTTATTTTCAATACGCTCTGCAAGGGATAAGTTCTCTTTATTAGTCATATAATTATCAATTGCGATTTGATAATTATTAAGGGCAGTTTGATAATTCAATTGAATTTCTTGAGTGGTACGATCTAGATCTGTTTTTGCTTGATCCCATGCTATTTTTGCACGATCAGTTCTAGCTTGTCTACCTAAAGAACTAAAAATAGGTACAGATAAACTTATTCCTGCAACTGACTGACCGAACCATTTATTATCTGAATCAAAGAACACAAAATCTTCTCCGAAAGATTGAATTCCATAATTTAAAAATCCTGATAGAGTAGGTAGTGCCTTTGCACGTTCTAGTTTGTATTCTAGTCTACGTTGCTCTGTAAAATTACTAGCAATCTGAAAATCTGTATTGTTCTCTATATTTAAAGTGCTTTCATTTAAACTAGGGTCCATATTTTTCATGGCTAGTGCTGCAAGATCTTCTGTAAGAGTTATTTCTTTATTAAGATCAATTCCTAGAGCTAGTTTTAACATGTCTAGAGCAATGCTTTCTTGTCTTTTTGCGCTATTTAATTGATTTTCTAATTGTGCTTTAGTGATTCTAAGCTGCTCTACATCTTCCTCTTCGGCAAGACCGTTTTCATAAATCTTAGTAGTTTCTTCTAAGTTTTTGTTTAGAGTAGCAAGATTACGCTCTACAATAGAAATGTTTTCTTGGGTAAGAAGTACTCCACCGTACGCATTAATTATTCCTTTTCTAACTTCAAGTTTTGCTTTATTATTTGCATTTTCAGAAAAGTCTAGGAAAGTCTCTGATGCTTCTAACGCTACTATGTAGGAACCATCAAAAATTAATTGACTAAGTGTAGCATTTAGATTTGCTGTTTGTCTTGGAGCGCCAGGGATAGCTGTAAAACTACCAGGAGCAGCATTTTCATCAAAAAATATTCCTGGAAGAACAATTACAGGCGTTTTTACATTATAGTTGTAATCAATTCCAGCATTAATTTGTGGTAATCCAGTAGATGTAGTTTCCCATTTTTGTTTCAACGCTTTGGCAATGTCTCTTTTTGCATTGATAGCTTGATAATTGTTTTCAAGTCCATAGTTAATAGCCTCTTCTAGTGTGAAGCTATAGGAATCTTGTGTAGTGGTTTGTTGTGAGTACGCTTTCGCGAAAGCGAGAACACACAAAACCCATACGTATAGCAATTTATTGTTCATTTAATCGTGGTTTGAGTTGGTGATTTTATTTAAAATTTTACGTCCTTGAGGAGTGACAATACCTCTTATGTGATAGTCTAGGTATTTATCGTACAGATCATTTACTGGATATTTGTCTGCAGGAAAAATGCTTAAGTTTTTAATTCCTTGCATGCCTATGAAGTACATACGAGCTATAAAATCTGCATCAATATTATCGCGGTAATAACCTTCTTCTATTCCTCGGTTGACATTCTTCTTTATGCAATTTTCCATGTGCGCATATTGCATGTCTGTTATTTTTTTATGCGTTTCTGGATAGTATTTCTGTAATTGATAGATGGGAGAAGCGTCATCACTTTTAAGCTGTTGCATGACAAACTTTTTTACGGTGTACAATTCTTCAATAGCATTTTCATTCTTAGCATCTACTATTTCATCAACACCGTTACAGACATGATTGCATAACTGTACGGAAGAAACGTCTACCAGCTGGTTTTTATTTTTAAAATGATTGTACAAGGTTTTCTTGCTCATACCCAGCTTTGTAGCAATCTCGTCCATTGTCACGCTCTTAAACCCAAGTGTTAAAAATAGGTCTAGCGAGGTCTTTATAATATGGTCTTTTATACAGGTCATAGTTTTAATAAGGGCGCAAATATACTACTAGGAAACTTTAGAAACTTATAAAGTTTCCTAAGTTTTACAATTATTTAACAAGACAATTTATAATTCCTACAAAAGACAAGCTTGCATCCATTATTTTTACCACATGAATACATTGAAATCCCTTAGAACAAGTTTTCTTGAAGAATTAGAATTAAAAATCACTGCCACAGAGCCAGCTGGTTTATATGATCCAGTACATTACATTTTAAGTCTAGGTGGTAAGCGATTAAGACCTTTGTTAACCTTAATGAGTGCGCAAATGTACGGAGCTACCGTTAAGGAGGCTATGAATGCTGCTATAGCGGTAGAGGTTTTTCATAATTTTACTCTATTACATGATGATATCATGGATGCAGCCGATTTGAGAAGAGGCAAAGAAACCGTGCATAAAAAATGGGATATTAATACAGGAATTCTTTCTGGTGATGCGATGCTCATTATGGCCTATCGACTATTTGAAGATTATGATAAGGATAAGTTTTATGAGCTTAACAAGGTTTTTTCTAGAACAGCTCTTGAGGTGTGTGAAGGACAACAGTATGATGTGGATTTTGAAACCAGAGATGATGTAACAGTTCCAGAATATTTAAACATGATAAAGCTTAAGACTTCTGTACTTGTAGGATGTGCGCTACAAATGGGTGCTATAGTCGCGGGAGCAGAAAAAAATGAGCAGGATCTTATTTATAATTATGGGATCAATTTAGGGCTCGCCTTTCAACTTATGGATGACTACCTAGATGCCTTTGGAGATCCAGAAACTTTTGGAAAAGAAGTAGGCGGAGATATACGTGAAAATAAAAAGACTTATCTGTATTTAAAAAGCATTGAGAACGAGGATTGTGCAGTTGAATTAAAAGAATGGTTTGCTCTCCAATTTAAAGATATGACTGAAGAGCAAATAGAAGAAAAGAAAGAAATTGTAAAAATCTTTTTTGAACAAAGTGGTGGTGCGCAAGCAACGCTAGATGCGATTGAGTCTTATACACAAAAAGCTTTAAAAAACATTGAAGAGTTAACCATCAACCCAGAGGCAAAAAAACAACTGACTGATTTTTCATTGCAGCTTATGGGACGCAGTAGTTAGAATGGTAAAATAGATCCAGAGCAATGTGATATTGAGTTGCTAGGTTACCACTTAATTTTATGGGATTAATGCTTTTAAATCATCAAGTGTATTTGCTTCTTCCTTAGGTTTATCTTTTCTCCAGCGCACGATACGTGGAAAACGAGTTGCTACACCTGATTTATGACGTTTACTAGGCGCAATTCCCTCAAAAGCGATTTCAAACACATGGTGAGGCGTTACAGATCTAACAGGACCAAATCGTTCTAAAGTATTTTTTTTAATCCATGCGTCTACCTGGCGAAATTCGGCGTCGGTAAGCCCAGAGTATGCCTTTGCAAAAGTTACCAGCTCGCCATCCTGCCACAAGCCAAACGTATAATCTGTAAAAAGATTTGCTCTTCTACCATGACCTCGCATCGCATAAGTAAGAACTGCATCTACCGAAAATGGATCGGTTTTCCATTTCCACCAGTCACCTTTTTTACGACCTACTAGGTAAGGACTGTTCTTGCGTTTAATCATTAATCCCTCAGATCGTTTTTCTCTTGCTAGGTCTCTTTCTTTAGACATTTCTTCCCAAGAGTTGAAGCTCATGGTTTCTGATAAAAGTATAGGTGTTTTATCTTCTTGAGGTAGGCTTTCTTCCTTATTGTTAATGCCTGAGACAAGTTTATCTAGTATCTCCCTGCGCTTTTCAAAAGGTTGTTCTCTTATGTCTTTTCCTTTCCATTCTAATATATCATAGGCTACTATGACTACGGGAACATCTTTTAAAAGTTTTTTGCCCACAGTTTTACGACCTATTCTGGTTTGAAGGTCGTTAAAGTTCATGATGACACCATCCTTAAAGGGTAGTATTTCACCATCTATAACAGTTCCATCAGGAATAGTGTCTATAAATTTTTGAAATTCGGGATATTTATCTGTGACAAGTTCTTCACCTCGAGACCATACAAATAACTCTCCACTACGTATAATTGTTTGTGATCTAATGCCGTCCCATTTATGCTCTGCACTCCATTGAGAAATATCACCCAATTCATTAACCTCTCCTTCAATAGCATATGCAAGGTAGAATGGATAAGGTTTACCTCGCATGGCTACTTCATTATCTTCATAAATTAATTCTTGAAACGTAGTGTTTTCTCCAGTCCAACTACCCATCAATTTATGAGCAAGAATATCTTTGTCTATACCAGTGGCGTTTGCTAATGCTCTAGTCATTAATTTTTGAGAAACACCTATTCTAAATCCGCCAGTGAGAATTTTATTGAAAACAAAGCGTTCATAATAATTCAGTTGCAACCAGTTAGTTTGTAAATAGTCACGTTTTTCATATTCATCTTTTGATCTTAGGTCAATGATCTCTTCTATAATTTGTGAAAGACTTTTGTTACTAGATTCATTTGAAGTAGGTAAAATTAAAGCTATCGTTTCTGCTAGATCACCTACAATATGGTAGCTTTCTTCAAATAGCCACATAGGCACTCCACTTATTTGTGTAGCCCATTCTCGCATTAATGTTGTGTTTACAGGTCTTTTAGGTCTTCTGTGAGATAGAATAGCGATAGTCCACAATTTATCCTCATCACTGGCCTCTTTAAAGTATGTAGTTAAGGCCGCAACCTTAAGATTAGTCTTATTAGTTCCATCTATGGTTCTTATGAGCTCTGCAAACTGTTTCATGGCACTACACTTTTTGAAGAAGTTTCAGGCATTTCTTTATCATTTTTTATAAGCTCATCAGACTCTTTTTCTTCAAGATTTTCACCTTCATATTGTGTCTTTTCACTTATAGCATTAAGACCTTTTTCTTCTCTTAAAAATCTGGCAAAAATCTCTTGATAACCGTGAGTTGTTATTACGTTTTCACAGCCTGTAGCGTCTATGCTTTGCAGTAATCCATCCCAGTCACAATGATCAGAAAGTACAAACCCTTTATCTATCGCTCTTCTACGTCTCGCGCCTCTAAAAGTCATCCAGCCACTAGCGCTTGCTGTGACATATGGTACCATTTTACGCATCCAGGGACTACCGTGTGCGCTAGGTGGCGCTATCACTATATTACCTGCAATTTCTTCTTTGGTTGTTTCTCTTGTAATTAAATGAAAAGGAGGAAAGTCTATTTGATCTTTTAACACTTCTGTCATTTTGAAAACTGCTCCGTGGCAATAGATTTTCATTTGAGAGGTGTCTAAATGTTTAATGATGCGTTGTGCTTTACCTAACGAGTAGGCAAAGAGTATAGAGGTTTTCCTTTCTTGATGATTTTGTGCGCACCATAAATTAATATCGTCCATTACTTTACTTTGTGCTCTCCATTTAAATGCTGGTAAGCCAAAGGTACACTCGGTAATAAAAGTATCACATTTGATAGGTTCATAGACAGTAGAAATACCATCGTCTTCAGTTTTATAATCTCCTGTAAATACCCAGACTTCACCTTTGTGTTCTACACGTATTTGCGACGATCCTGGAATATGTCCTGCAGGATGAAAAGAAAATTTTACGTTATTGATAGAAAAGCTATCGTCATATTTAACGCCACTTACATTAATCTCACCTAATCTGTGACTTATAATGGGAACATTGTCATTGTGAGTAATGTATTTTTTATGGCCCCATCTAGAATGATCTGCATGGCCGTGTGTTATTAAAGCTTTAGAAACAGGTTGCCATGGGTCTAGATAAACTCCTGCTGGTTTGCAGTATATACCTTTCTTTGTAAATTGTAGAAGAGAATCACTCATGACCTAAAATTAATGGACATGAGCTTAAAAGTAAATCAGATTAAGAGAAGTTTACCATTAAAAGAAGTGAAAAGTTAATCTACTGTTATAGTACTATCTTTTTTCTGCGCCTCCCGATCTGCTTTTAAAATTTCTAATAAGGTCTTATTAGACTGGTCAAATTCATTGATCTTCCAATTCATATGAAGAATAAATTCATCTAGGGCTGTGATGATATTATTATATTTTCTTTCTAGCTCTTCTGGCTTTTTAATGCGATATCCTAGATATGATTTATAGATATGCAACCTGGTTTTGATAACTATTAATCTAGACGTAATAGCTTGATTTATAAAATCGTCAATAGGGTTTTCAAGCATATCATTAACGTGATCTATAAGCTTATTAGTAGCTGTGATTGAGTGATCATAATTTTCTAAACCGGTAAGTAAATTTTGAAAAGAATTCCATTCTAATGCTTTTTTTTGCGCCTTTCCTACTAAAACCATTTGGGATGATTTTAAATTTAAAGAGGTGAAATCAAGCTGTGCCTGTTTAGATTCTTCAACAGGTGTAGGTTTACAGGCAACAAGAAATAAAAAAAGCAGAATGATGATGCGCATGATTATAGAACGATGAAATGCAAATATGATTATAATTAAGTCAATAAAAAAACAGTGGTATGATGATTTAAGTGGGTTTTAAAGATTGAGATTTAGTAATTATAATGGATGATTATTAAAATTTTGCTTTCGCGAAAGCGAGATTATTATTAAAACTGTAATAAACTCATAGTTGCCGCTATATTGTGTTATTATATTTGTTTTAAAATATTTAAAATGCCAACAAAAATATTAGTTATAGGCGCTTGTGGCCAGATAGGTACTGAGCTTACTATGAGGTTAAGACAAATTTATGGAGGGAATCATGTGATCGCTAGTGATATACGTGATGGTAATGAAGAACTCATGGCTTCTGGACCTTTTGAAAGGCTAGATGCGATGAATAAAAGTCAAATTGAGGATATATGTTTGCACTATGAAATAGATGAAGTATATCTTATGGCTGCTATGTTAAGTGCAACTGGAGAGAAGTTTCCTAAGAAAGCATGGAGTTTAAATATGGATTCTTTAATGCATGTGCTAGACATAGCTAAAGAAGGGAAAATTAGTAAAATTTTCTGGCCTTCTAGTATTGCTGTTTTTGGACCTACTACTCCTAAAGAGCATACGCCTCAACATACTATCATGGAGCCTGCAACGGTATACGGTATAAGTAAACAAACAGGTGAAAGATGGTGTGAATACTATCATCAAAAATATGGCGTGGATGTAAGGTCAATACGTTATCCTGGGCTCATCTCATGGAAAACACTACCTGGCGGCGGAACCACAGATTATGCTGTTGATATTTTCCATAAAGCAATTGAAGATCATAGCTATACTTGTTTTTTAAGTGAAAATACCGCTTTACCTATGATGTATATGGAAGATGCTGTAAGAGCAACTACCGAAATCATGAGAGCGCCTGAAAGAGAAATTAAACAAAGGTCTTCTTACAATCTTTCTGGTATGAGCTTTACGCCTAAAGAAATAGCTGAAGAAATTCAAAAACATATTCCTGATTTTACAATAAGTTATGAGCCTGATTTTAGACAAAAAATTGCTGATAGCTGGCCTAGTTCTATAGACGACAGCCATGCCCGTAATGACTGGAGCTGGAGAAATGAATATGAAATCGGTAATATGGTTTCTGAGATGTTAAGTCATCTTAAATAATAACCTTGTGCTATAATAGCTATTCTTATATTTGCATTAATTAAAATAAGATTATGTCGTTTTCAAGTTTATTTGAATCTGGAGCAAGTGCCAGAAATAAAAGTCATTTTGCAACATTAGTAGCTCTTGCACAGGTTTCTGGAATGCAAGAAGAAGAAGAGGTAGCACTACAAAGATTTAAATCTGTATTAGATATATCAGATGCTGATTATACTGCTATAGTGAAAAATCCAAATGCTTATCCAGTATCACCACCTAACTCTGCAGAAGAACGTATTCAATGGTTACACGACCTTTTTAAAATCGTATTTGCTGATCATCGCATGGATGAAAATGAGCATAAATTATTGAAGAAATACGCTACAGCGATAGGGTACAATGAAGAAGATGCCGCATATCTAGTAGAACGTTCTATAGAAATTTTTAGTGGGCATTTGAATCTAGAGGATTACAGGTATTTGCTTAATAAAAATAGATAGTATTATAAAAATTTTTTGATTTTAAGCCTTTTATAGATGGTGTTTAATAACTCATCATCCGTATAAGGCTTTTTTATTACGTCTTTAAATCCGGCGGCTTTATAGGCAGCTATGCTTTCTTTGCTGGTATGAACGGTAAGAGCAATAATTGGGATCTTCTTATTTTTATCATTAGCAAATTGTTTTATGATACTGATTAATTCTATAGAATCTATTTGTGAAATATTTGAAGACATGAGAATAAGATCGTATTCACGATTTTCTACTGCTTCTAATAGTTCTCTAGGGTCTGTATAAACTTCTGTATCAAAATTTCCAGTACTTACTAATACTTTGAGTGCTGTGAATTGAGTGGTAGTATTACCATCTGCAATTAAAACTTTTGCCTTATCGGTAAATTTATATTGTTCTATTGTAGAAGTCTTCTTAGGTGGAATTTTTACTTCATGTAATGGATATGCTACTTTAAGATTTACAATCTGTTGTGTGTAATCGTTATCAATTTTATTTAGTTTAAGAGAGCCATCAAGTAACTCTACTAATTCTCTTACTATAGAAAAATTGAGTCCTCCAGGATTGATTTTTTCTAGGTCCTTTAAATCATATTTATCTTCTAGATCATCTGGAATCTTTCCTTTATGATGTACTAAAAATCGTAAACTAGTTTTTCCAGCTCTTTTATGATTTTCTGAGACATCAAATTTAATATGTGTACCATCATTAAAATGTAAAGCATTTTCAATCAAATTCTTTATTATTTGTCCCATTCTTCTTTCATCACCTATTAAGTACTCAGGTGTGTCTTTTGAAACACTCATTTCAAAAGTGTTTTTAGACAGAGATACTTTTGTACTGTAATTCAAGTAAATGTTAGCTAATAGATCTTTGAAAGAAAAAATTTCTTCAACTAGTTTTGAATCACCTTTTTTAAGTTGTGATAGTTCGATAATATCGTCTAGTAGTTTTCTAATAGAATCACTTTGATCTTTTAAGGCTTCTACTAATTTAGTTTGTTCTAGGTTTAATTCACCTTTTAATAATAACGAGGAAAATGCACTAATTAACGTAAGAGGACTTCTTAATTCTTGAGAAAAGTTTTTTATAAACTTCGTTTTAAAAGCTTCTTTTTCTTTAAGTAAATCATTTTTAAGTTCAAGCAACTCATTTAAAATCAAAGATTGATTGCGTTGTTGAGCTACTTTCTGGATGCGCTTATAAAAATCTGAGCGATCTCTAAGAATTATAACGCCAGAATTGTCTTTATGGGTAATTACTTCTACATCAAAAGTCTGATCAAACATATTTACACAATCTAATTTGATATGTGTTGAATTATTATTAAATAAAGAAATTATAGATTCAAAAAAAGGATGTACTGCTTTTATAGGTAAACCTTTTTCAAAATTAATCAGTTTTTGATCAGAGCTTTTTATGTTTCCATCTACGTCTATTGATATAAACTGAACAGGAACAATAAACTCGCTATTAGAGCTATTATTCATTACGACATCAGTATTTTAGCCATTTTTTCAAATAAGCGTTGAATATTATTTCCTTCCTTGGCGCTAACGAGCAAATCTAAAAAATGTAACTCTTCTTTTTTCTGCGCGATAGAACCTTTAGGAAGTAAATCGCTTTTATTACCTACAGTTAATACCGGTACATTACCGAAGTTTTTATTGAGGTAATTTTTATGAGCATCAATGTTTTGATAGGTTTTAGGTCGTGTCACATCGCTTACATAAATAAAGCCATGTGTCCCTAATAAATATGAAGTTCTTATTTCTTCTATCTCATCGGTACCTTCTGTATCCCAAATAATCAAATTTATGCTGTGATCTTGAAGTTCGATGGTTTTTTTTAAAATGTGGACACCTATGGTAACTTTATAATCTTCGGAAAAAGTATCGTCCACAAAACGACGTATAAGAGAGGTTTTACCTACTCCAAAGCTTCCTACAATAACAATTTTTTTAGAGGACATTTTTATTCTTCTGTAAATTTATAGGTTTTGAATTTACTCAAAAGCAAATTTTCTAATTCAGTGCGGTCATGAATGATATTACGTTTACTGATTTCTTGACTTATATCTAAATTAAAATCTTCTAATTCATTCTCAAGCCTCTCGGTAAATGTACCACTTACTGCACTTGCAATATAATATTTATGAAAACTATGCAAATGGATTTCATAAAGATCGTATTCAATAGACTGTAAATCATGTTGCGTTTCTTTAAAAGCATCTTCTACAAAGGCTTTAATCGCTGTAAGCATACCACTTATCATATCCTCATCTACAGTTTCCTTAGTCTGATAACTACCTAGAAGGATTCCAGAACCTTTTTCAATCACAAATATTTGCTCTACTTCTGCTTTTGCAAGATTGCTTATGATGATATCATTTTCCTTAACACCGCTAAATAATGCCTTAAGTTTTCTTTTTATAGCTCTTCCAGAAAAGACATCCTTAGTAGCGTGGTCTACATTTTCTGAAAGCAACTTAATCTCATTAGAGATATATTTTTTAATCATCTTTCCTAAAATAGGGTATAAGGCCTCTACAACTTCATCTTTTGATTCTTCAATCTGTTTCTTAAGAGTTTTTGTAATAACAGGCCCTAACTGTTCAGGAATATTTAGAGCAAAGGTCTCTAGCTCCTCTTTAATGATGGGAGATACTTTTTCAGAAAGTTTTTCTCTTTTTCTTATTGTTTCTTCAAGATCAGAAATCTTTTTAGAGATACTTTCAGTTAATTGTCTATCATCAGTAAGTAAGAGAGTACGTAATAAATCCAGCTTATCATCCTGGTTAATCATACTTTATTTTAGGCCTTTATTTTTTCACCTAATTCAATTAACGCATCACCTAGCATAGAGCGACTTGTTTTATCATCGTCCATGTGTTCTAGTCTGTCGTCCATTTTTGATTCTAAGTCTGTAATACGAATATTTAAATCTGTAGAGAGACTGTCGATGCTTTTATTAAGCTCGTCCCTAGTTTCTTCAATCATATCATGCAATTCTTGACGTTTTGCAATGATGTCTTTTTTTAAAAGTTCAAATTCAGAATCGTATTGCTGGATATTTTCACCAAAAATGAGATTCTTTATAGCCTCTAGTTTTGAGCTGCTATCTATAGATAATGAAGCTTCCTCGGATTGCTTGTTGTCTTTTGCCATTTTGGTTAGATTAAACGTCAAATTTAAGCAAAATTATCGAGGATATTTGCTCATAAATTCTTCTGCTTTAGTAACCATATTTTTACTACCGCAAAAGAAAGGTACGCGTTGATGTAATTCAGTAGGTTTCAGGTCCATAATACGTTGATAGCCATCACTGGCTTTTCCGCCTGCCTGCTCAGCAATAAACGCCATAGGGTTACATTCATACAGTAATCTTAATTTCCCATCTACAGATTTTGAACTTTTAGGATACATGTAGATTCCACCCTTTATCATATTACGGTGTATGTCGCTCACTAGACTTCCTATATATCGACTCGTGTACGGTCTATCATCCTCTTCTTGCTGGCAGTATTTAATATAGTCTTTAACTCCTTGTGGGAAATGAACGTAATTACCTTCATTTACACTGTATATAGCACCATTTTCTGGGAAAGTCATATTAGGATGAGAAAGATAATATGTCCCTAAGGATGGATTGAGAGTAAATCCATTTACTCCATTACCAGTTGTATAAACGAGCATGGTAGAAGTTCCATAGATAATATATCCAGCAGCTACCTGCATGTTTCCTGGTTGTAAAAAATCTTCTAATTGCACAGGTGTTCCTACAGGAGTAACTCTACGGTAAATTGAAAAAATAGTACCTACAGAAACGTTTACATCAATATTAGAGCTACCATCAAGTGGATCCATTGCAACCACGTACTTATTACCATGGTCTTTACGTTCTCCTTCTATAGTTATAAAATCATCATTTTCTTCACTGGCGATTCCACAAACTATCTGTCTATTAGTTAGGGTTCTAATAAATGTGTCATTTGCAAAAACATCTAGCTTCTGTTGGTCTTCTCCTTGTGTGTTTATCTCTCCGGCACTACCGGTAATATCTACAAGTCCAGCTTTATTAACTTCATGATTCACCATTTTTGCAGCTAGACGTATAGAATTAATAAGTCTAGATAGTTCACCACTACTATACTGGAAGTCAGACTGATTTTCAATAATAAATTCTCCTAATGATTGATTTTTTGTAGCCATAATATGATTAGTTACGCAAATATCATAATAAAATACTGGTCACTACAACGTTGTATTGGATACTTTTCACATTTTTTTACATACCGTCAATTATATTTACCTAAAATTTAATCTATGATTAAAGTAAGAGAAGCTAGAAAAGAAGATTTTCCTAGAGTATTAGAATTAATAAATGAACTAGCTGTTTTTGAAAACGAGCCAGATGCAGTTGAGGTTACAATTGAAGAGCTAGAAGAGAATGGTCTAGGCGACGACTCATTATTCAAATGTTTTGTAGGACTTTATAATAATAAAATAGAAGGTATAAGTTTATGTTACCCTCGTTTTTCGACATGGAAAGGTAAAACTATTCATCTTGAGGACCTCATTGTGACTGAAAGCATGAGAGGTAAAGGTTTAGGAAAAGCCCTATATGATCAAGTATTGCAGTATGCATATGATCAAAAAGTAAGAAGGGTAGAATGGGTAGTCCTTGATTGGAACACTAATGCAATAGATTTTTATGAAAAGACAGGAGCAACCATGATTAAAGACTGGTACTTGGCACAAATGGATCAAGTATCCTTAGAGAATTATATTAAAGGCAAATGAGGATTTTCAAATTTGGTGGCGCCTCAGTAAAAGACGCATGTGGAGTACGTAATGTCTGTAAAGTATTAAATACTACAGGATATAAAAATATAGGAATTGTTGTTTCTGCCATGGGTAAAACAACTAACGCTCTTGAGGATATCATTGAAAAATATCAGTCTAGAGATAAAGTCTATATCGATCTTATTAATCAACTGTATGAGAGGCATGTTGCAGTGATTGAAGATTTAGAGCAACCAGTTGATAATCTCGGCATTGAATCTTCAGTTCGCTTTCGCGAAAGCGATATTAAAACAGATATTAAAAATATAATTGATTCATTAACAGAAGAACTATCACGCAATAAAAGTAGAAGTTATAGCTTCATATACGATCAAGTGGTAAGTCATGGAGAATTGATTTCTACAAAGATAGTCGCAGCTTATTTGAATGCCTGCGGTATTCCAGTTGTATGGAAAGATGCTAGAGAATTTATTAAAACAGATACTAAATATCGAGATGCTGCCATCAATTGGAAAAAAAGTGAAACATTAGTCAAGGCAAATTGTAGTGATCAACTATTTATTACACAAGGATTTATCGGTTCTGATGATAATGGTTTTACCACAACCTTAGGTAGAGAAGGAAGCGACTATACAGCGGCAATACTAGCTTACTGTCTTGAAGCAGATAGTGTTACCATATGGAAAGACGTTCCTGGAGTTTTAAATGCAGATCCTCGAGTATTTGAAAATACTGTATTGCTTAAAAAAATCCCTTATAATGAAGCCATAGAACTTGCTTTTTATGGTGCCTCTGTAATACATCCTAAAACCTTACAACCTCTTCAAGGTAAAAAAATACCTCTTTATGTAAAATCTTTTATCTCACCAGACGATAAAGGGACTGTCATTACAGATGTGATAACAATAGATCCATTCACACCATGTTACATTGTTAGAAAAAATATGGTTTTCTTAAAGATTGCCTCAAGAGATTTTAGTTTTATAGGTGAGAATAATATTTCTGATATTTTTCAAGAGCTTAGTGAACATAAAATGCAAGTGGGCTTGCTACAAAATAGCGCTATAAGCTTTTCTATTTGTGTAGAAGATAAATACCATAAACTTAAAGAGCTCTTAAATGATTTAGAATCTAGATATAAAGTAAGTCATGTTACGGGAGTTTCTCTATACACAGTAAGACATTACAATGATAATGCCATGCAGTTTATAGAGACAGGAAAACAGGTGTTATTAAAACAAAGAGCACAAGAAACGCTTCAATTAGTCGTTAAAGAATAGTCAGGTTACAATTATATTATATTTGTAACATGATAACCAACCAATTTCTATGGGATTAGTAAACGCAAAAGAGGTAGCAAAGGCTATCAATATAGATAAATATGGCATCTTGGGCACTCTAGGTGGCTGGTCATTAATGAAGCTTTTGCGCATATCTACTCTTAATAAATTATATAATAAGCACAAGCATAAACAAACTGGAGCGTTTTTAAATGGTTTATTAGAAGATTTAC
>CAZBCH010000085.1:0-7011 GCA_964490235.1 uncultured Flavobacteriaceae bacterium
ATCACTTGCTTTACACTTGATAATCTTATATTTGTACCAATAAATAAAAATAGAAACATGAAAAAAATATTACTTATTGCAGCCATTATAGTTAGTGTGACGGCAAATGCACAGATTTATTCTGGTAAAGGAGATCAAAAAGTTCAAATAGGAGCTGATTTTCAAGATGGAGCTACCGGTATTCAAGGTACATACGATTATGGGATCGCACAGAACTTCTCACTAGGATTAGGCGTTAATTATGCTTTGGGATTAGACGATGAAGTTGATGCCGATTTTGATGAAAGAGCGACATTAAGATTACGTTTTAATGCAAACATAGGAGATGTAATAAACGTTGATCCTATGTTTGATATTTATCCAGGACTGCACTTTAGCACAAAAAGTTTTGGTGGTCATCTAGGAGCTAGATATTTCTTTACTGATGGATTTGGAATTTTTACTGAAGCAGCTTTCCCTTTAGCAAAATATAAAACAGAAGACCTAACACCATCTGAAGAATTGTACAATCAGTTCAATGTTGTATTAGGACTGGCTTTTAATTTCTAGTCTTTAAACTTAATTTAGACTTAATACCGCTCCAGCGGTAGTTTCTTATAAACTGACCTTGCTCTTCTGTCACTAGAGGAGTAAGGTTCTTTTTTTGTGCAATTTGGTATCCCTTTAGATAGTCTATAAGAAGGCTTGTTTTCTTGTTATTCCACGCCATTTTTGCGGCAGTTATAAAAGTGAGTAGCCATCCATATCGCATTTTAAAGAAAGCTTCTCCTTGCAAATATTTAGACTTTGAATTGTAAGCAGCTCCGGTAGGTTTTAGATGTTTTACGTGCAAATTTGGAATAGTTACAACTTCCCAACCATTAAATCGTGCCAGCATCTCATCAATAGTGTCCCAACCTATACTAGATTTCAAGCCATCTATTTGTTCAAAACATTTTTTTCTATATGCTTTAAGAGCACCACGTATATGATCTGAATTGTTTTGATTTTCAATATGCCATTCACCATTTTTTTCAATGGTACAATGTCCGGCTACCATTCCTATAGCTTCGCTTTCGCGAAAGCGAGATGCCAAAACTTCTAAATAATTCTCCGGAAAAATCAGATCGGCATCAAATTTACAGATAATGTCATATTCTTCTATATTCAGATGAGAAAGACCAAAGTTAAAAGCTTGAATCACTTTTGATCCAGGAATATTAACAGCCTTAGATGTTGTAGAAACCACTTGTAAGGGTAGCTTTTTAGAATAAGACAATGCTATCTCGCGTGTACGATCTGTAGAGTTATCATCTACTAGGATAATTTGAGATACAGCGTGCGACTGATTTAAGAGGCTTTCTAAAGTCAGTTTGATAAACTGTTCTTCATTATGAGCTGGTATGACGATTGCTATTTTCACTATTTGCTAGTATTCCTTTCACAATAAACTAAATAATATCGATCTGTAAATTTTCTAAGCAATGGACGTATCCCTATTTTCTTTACTGGATTTGTAAATTTCACGCTTTCTACTACTTTCCAGCCTGCTTTCTCTAATACATAATCCAGCTGCCACGGTTCAAATTCGTGATAATGCTGGTCTCTTATGTCATTTTTATTGCGATAAGCACTTGCAAACCATAGCTTCAAAGGAACGCTTATGACACATTTGTTGCATGGAATAGCTTTAAGAGAGGTGTAGGGAGCAACCAGATGTTCAAATATTTCAAAAGCAGTAACTACCTCGCCTTTAAAACTTTCAACCTCGCTCACATCATCGTCTAAGTCGATTCCTGTGGTGTTTGTAACGTTATATCCAGCATCCTTCATAATTTTAGAAAAAGGATTCTCTACTCCTAAATCTAAAATCGCATCTGATTTAGGAATGTGTTTTTCTAGGAATTCTAAAGTAATTTGAAATCTCTTATGAGGGAAGTTGTTTTCGTACAATTTTGGCTCTTATTTGAAATACGAAAATAAAGGTTTCTCTTCTTTGTGATAAGATTACTTTTCAAAAATATGCATGAACTTCATATAATCATAAGTTAATAAGAGTTAAGCATTTTTTTACAACGAGCAAATGCGGTACATCTTTTGTATTTTTCGCATCTATGAAATGGATCACACTTTTTACTTTATTATTTGCTGCTTTCTTACAGGCGCAAAATACTTCAAGTCAGCTTGATATTGTTGATTTTCAAAATGCAAAAGCTCATATTCAACTGGACCGATTTTCTAATGAGGTCTCTGGAATAGTGATCTTTGATATAGACGTCTTGAAAAATACTAATTCCATATTTATAGATGCCAAAAATTTGGTTAGTTATAAAGCAACTATTGATGGTAAGGAAGTAAAGACTACTTATGATGGTGAAAAGTTAGTTTTAGAATCTCGCTTTCGCGAAAGCGAGAGCAAAAAGATAATCATTTCTTTTACCAGCTTTCCTTCTAAAGCTATGTATCATATTGATGAAGATGACGATCGAAAGTGGGATCAAGTGTGGACGCAAGGTCAAGGAAAGTATACGAGTAACTGGTTGCCTAGCATTGACGACATGAATGATAAAATTATATGGAGTTTTCATATTACAGCTCCTATTTCAAAACGTGTGGTGGCAAACGGTAAACTGATAGAAGTACAACCTGCAGCAGATAAAATCATATGGAGCTATAAGATGGAACGACCCATGTCTAGTTATCTGGTTGCGATCGTGGCCGGTGATTATGAAGTAAAGAAAGATACCAGCGCATCTGGTGTGCCATTAGAATATTATTATTACCGTAAGGAAGAAAGTAAAGCAGCTCCTACTTACCAGTATTCTAAAGAGATCTTCAACTTTTTAGAACAAGAAATAGGTGTTTCATATCCGTGGCAAAATTACAAGCAAATACCTGTAAAAGACTTTTTGTACTCTGGAATGGAAAATACTGGTACAACAATTTTTAATGATCAATTTTTTGTAGATGAATTGGGCGCAAATGATCGCAGTTACGTAAATGTAAATGCCCACGAGCTGGCGCATCAATGGTTCGGTAATCTAGTAACTGAAACAGATAGCAAGCACCACTGGCTGCATGAAGGTTTTGCAAGTTATTATGCATTACTGGCCGAAAGAGAAATCTACGGAGATTTTCATTTTCAGAAACAGTTATTTGATTATGCTGAGGCTTTACATGAACAATCGGCTAATGGTAAAAGCACAGCACTTCTAGATCCTAAAGCAAATTCGCTCACTTTTTACCAGCATGGAGCATGGGCATTACATGCTTTAAAAGATGAGGTAGGAGCAAGTAATTTGCGAGCTAGTGTCATTGAATACCTTAAAAGAAATCAATATAAAAATGTAACTACTGAAAATTTTCTTGAAGTGGTGGAACGCGTTGCAATGGTAGATTTATCTAATTTCAAAACGTTCTGGTTAACCTCTACAACCTTTCCTACAGCTGAAGCTTTGCGTATTCTTAGAAAAAATGATCAAATGGAAAAGTTTTTACAACTATCCGCAAGGCGTATTTCTAGTTTTGAAGAATCTTACAACTCCTATAAAGAAACTTTACAAGATCCTGTTGAGGTAGAAATGGTAAAAGAAATGGTGGCACAATTAAGTATTCATGATGACCCTAGAAAATATGAGTTACTTCAAAGGGCAATCGCTTTAAATAATTTAGAAATTAATCAATTAATTGTATTAAGTACGCAAGAGTTGAATGATAGCAATAGAGATATGGTTGCAGGCTTATTAAATGATCCCTCATATATTACTAGAGAGTCGGCACTATTTCTCTTATGGAATGATGCAAAAGATAAAAGAGCTTTACTTGAGAAAGCAAGAACTTCATGGGAAGAAATTAATTCTAGTCTAGATATGTCTTGGATTGTTTTGGCTCTTAATTCTAGCGGTTATTCTAATGAAGAATTAAAACCTTTATTAATGCGATTACAGTCTTATACAAATCCTAAATATAGTACTGAAACTAGAACTGCTGCATTTGATTATTTAATTAACCTAGATGCCATGAGCCAGCAAAACTATAAAGATTTAATGCAAGCTAGTTTGCATCATGTATGGCGTTTTTATGCAAATGCTAGAGATCTTCTAAAAGTTCAATACAAAAAAGAATACGGAAAATACTTTATCAATCAGTCCATGGATAGTTTTGATGCTACAAATCAAGAAAAACTAAGGAAAATTTTAGGGATTAGAGAGTAATCCATAATTACATTTAACTTTTTCCTTAAAACCTGAATTATTTAAAACAAATCGTTTACCTCAGTTTTTAAAAAGCTAATAGCAGTTGCACTAGGAGCTCTTTTATCCATTAATTCATTAAGAATTGCCTGTCTTAAACCGTCAGCGGTAGTAACTTTTTCACTCATAGAAACTTGTCTAATCTTTTGAATGGTAGTGTTCTTTGCAGCTCTTATAACATTCCAGCATTCTTCACTTACATAAACCTGTTGCGCTATATTGTGATCAAATTCTACTTCAATCGCAGAAATCAGACTTTGTTCATATTCTGATTTATTCATCTTTCCTGGTTTTGTACGTACCACAAGGCTAGCAGGTTTTATTCTTTCAAGAAAAAGAACTAGACGCTCATAAGCCGCCATACGAGTAGGCAAAGTTTTTACCTGTGACTCGCGTACAGTGATAAATCTTCTTCTACGCTCTTCATTTTTCATATATGAAGAGAGAAAGTAAAAAGCTATTACAGCAACTAGAAACGCTGGTAGTAAAGTTTGAAACAAAGAGAAAACGGCATCTTGCATAGTAGTAATTTTGTTGTTGGAACGTTCAAAAATAAGTTGATATTTTATCCTAGGCTAACAATTTTCAAATCATTTTCCTCCTAAATGTATGCAGTCTTTTAATGCTTGCATTCCTTCAAAAGGTACTGGTGTTTTTTGATATTTATACGTGTATTCGAGTGTTTGAGTCATATTTGTGTCTCCTATACTTACATCTACATCTCGCATATCAAACTGGCAAGGATGCTCATATCCAGCAGCATGTGTAATCTCTAGTAATTCTTTATTAAATTTTTTAAAGTAGCTAGCGAGTCTTCCTGCTTTTTCAGGCACCACGATACCACGTTGCAACCACTTGTTTTGAGTAGCAATACCAGTCGGGCATGTATTGTTATGACATGCTTGAGCCTGTATGCAACCTATAGAAATCATGGCTTCACGCGCTACGTTAATGACATCTGCACCCATTGCAAATGCCATAGCTGCTTTGCAGGAAAGCCTAGTTTACCAGAGGCAATAAAAACGATGTCTTCAGTAAGCTGGCGCTTTTGAAAGACTTGATACAAATCTTTAAAACCATAAACCCATGGAAGAGAAACGTGATCTGCAAAGCTAGGTGGTGCAGCGCCGGTTCCTCCTTCACCACCGTCAACTGTTATAAAATCAGGTCCTTTACCGGTAGATTTCATAATGTCTGCTAGTTCTTCCCATTGTTCTAACTTTCCTATCGCAGCTTTAATTCCGGTAGGTAAACCTGTCTCTTGTGCTATTTCTTCTACAAAATCAACAAGACCTTGTATTCCTTCAAACGCACTGTGCGTAGGCGGAGACAGCACATCTTCACCCATAGGAACGTTTCTAATCTCACTAATTTCTTTTGTGATTTTTGAACCTGGCAATACGCCACCTTTACCAGGCTTAGCTCCTTGAGATAATTTTAATTCAATAGCTCGCACTTGTGGATGATCTGCGACTAATTTTTTAAGCATTTCTATGGAGAAGTTTCCATCCTTATCACGCACTCCAAAATATCCAGTACCTATATGAAAAACTACATCTGCACCGCGCTTGTGATAAGGAGATAATCCACCTTCACCAGTGTTATGATATGCATGAACTTGCTTTGCACCTTTATTCATAGCGTCTACAGCTTTGGCGCTTAGGGAACCATAACTCATCGCGCTTATATTAATAACACTTGCTGGTCTAAATGGTCTTTTTCTATTCTTAGATGCTCCTATAACTTTTGCACAAGGAAGGAAAGCAGGCTCTTTTTGGGTGACATGATCCTTTTCTACTTTATAAGGCATCATAGCATTATTGATAAAAATATATTGATGGGCGTAGATATCACGATCGGTTCCAAAGCCTTCGTAATTATTTTCATTCTTTGCACTGGCATAAATCCAGCCGCGCTCAATTCTATTAAAAGGAAGCTCCTCGCGATTATTTGCAACAATGTACTGACGCAATTCTGGACCTATACTTTCTAGCCAGTAACGTATATGTCCTACAACCGGAAAATTGCGCAAGATGATGTGTTTCTTGTTGAAGATATCATAAATAGCAACTAGTACTAAAAAAGCAAGTACATACCAGTACCACGCGATATCAAATAGAAAATCCCAAATCTGTTCCATGAAAATAATTTAAAACTCAAAAATACAATAGTTGTAAGAGATGTGATATGCTACTATGGGATTATTGTCTCGCTTTCGCGAAAGCGCAATCTAAAATAGCGCCTGCAATTCTAATAAAATAGCTCAGGTAAACTCTTTTCAAGCACGTTTTTAGACAGCACTAAACAAGATTACATCTCTTTAGATAAGCTTGAAAACTCAAGTATGCCATTGTTAAAAAAAAGCTGGTTAAACTTACGCTTTCGCAAGAGCGAAACAAGTACAATCCTTATCTTTATCATCTAGAAAAAGAAGAACCTTGCAAGATTATATTTCTCAACTTAACGACGCCCAAAAAGAACCAGTTTTACAGAAGGAAGGACCGATGATAGTCATTGCTGGTGCTGGATCTGGAAAGACGCGTGTGCTTACATTACGTATAGCTTACTTGATGCAGCAAGGTGTAGATCCTTTTAATATCCTATCGCTCACTTTTACCAATAAGGCGGCACGAGAGATGAAAAAACGTATAGGTGACATCGTAGGTGCTAGTGAGGCAAAAAACCTGTGGATGGGGACTTTTCACTCGGTTTTTGCTCGTTTACTACGTGTTGAGGCAGACAAGTTAGGATATCCGTCTAATTTTACGATTTACGATTC
>CAZBCH010000086.1:0-3956 GCA_964490235.1 uncultured Flavobacteriaceae bacterium
TAGAGACACTTCTCCAGTAATGGCACAAATGGAAGATAAAGGTGAAATAATTATCGTTTCAGCTATTTATGATATGGAAACTGGAAAAGTTACATTTCATGATCATCATGACCATAAAGGTAAACACTCACATTAAATAACACGTAAAACGCCCTTAATCAGGGCGTTTTACATTATTAACTAAATTATTTATATCTACTGATACAACTTTCTTTCTTCCTGATATAGGTTAATAGAAAATGATACTTTTACAATCTTAAAACAGTATAGACACATGAGTCTTTTTTACCTTATCATAGGATTAGTGCTTTTAGTAATAGGTGGTGAATTTTTAGTAAGATCATCGGTAGGTTTATCACTTAAATTGAAACTATCAAAAATGATCATAGGACTTACGGTAGTTTCTTTTGCCACAAGTGCTCCAGAGCTTATTGTAAGTATACAATCTGCTTTAGATGGTTTATCAGGTCTTGCCTTAGGTAATGTAATTGGTTCTAACATTGCAAACATTGCTCTAGTTTTAGGAGCTACAGCACTTATAGCGCCTCTAGCTATAGATAAAGACTTTTTCAAGTTTAACTGGCCATGGATGATGGTATTCAGCATTTTGTTATACATATTGCTCTTGTCAGGAAACAATTTAGTGCGTTGGGAAGGACTGGCATTGTTAGTACTATTAATCATTTTTATAATATTACTTTTAAGAAGAGCTCGTAATAAACCAGACGCAATCGATATTGAAGAAGAATTACAAGAAGCAGTATGGTGGAAAATTATTGTTTTTCTAATTCTAGGTGGTCTTGCATTATGGCAAGGTAGCGAGTTACTTGTAAAAGGAGCTGTAGATATCGCAGCAAGTCTAGGCATTCCAGAAAGTATTATCGCAGTATCAATGGTAGCGGTAGGAACCTCTGTTCCTGAACTTGCTGCTTCTATAATTGCCGCTTTAAAGAAAGAGAAAGCGATTTCTTTAGGGAATTTAATCGGCTCTAATATTTTCAATATAGGTTCTGTTTTAGGTATTACCGCAATTATTCAACCTATCCAGATTGAAGAGAAAGGAATGGGTTTACTTAACAACGATATTTATTGGATGTTAGGAATCGCCTTTCTATTACTTCCTATAGCATTTATCCCTAAAAGATATCAAATCTCAAGGTTCAAAGGCATCGCATTTTTAGGCTTTTATTTATTATTTATATATTTAGCTTTTTCAACCCTATAAAAATTAGGGTCCCATCTTTAAATAATTATTAATTTTGATGCTTGACCTATTAAATTTTAGGGTATTAATAAAATAATACATTACTTTTGCAGCATCTTATAATAATAAATCATAATAAAGATGTCTACATTAAGATTTCAAGCCTTAAAAGAAACTTTAAATCGCAAAGAAATAGCGGTAAATGAACCTGCTAGAAGAAGCGATATATTTGGTAAACACGTCTTTGATAAGGCCTCAATGCGTCAGCATCTCAATAAAGATGCTTACAAAAGCGTTCAAGATGCCATAATTAATGGTAGTAAAATAGATCGCAGCGTTGCAGATCACGTTTCTACAGGAATGAAAGAATGGGCGATTCAAAATGGTGCTACTCACTATACGCACTGGTTCCAGCCGTTAACAGGTGCCACTGCCGAAAAGCATGATGCCTTCTTTGAACTTGAAATGGATGGTACCGTCTTAGAAAAATTTGGAGGTGGACAACTTGTACAACAAGAGCCAGATGCTTCTTCTTTTCCTAATGGTGGAATAAGAAATACTTTTGAAGCTCGTGGTTATACTGCTTGGGATCCTACATCTCCTGCATTTATTATGGGAACTACTTTATGTATTCCTACGGTGTTTGTAGCCTATACAGGTGAGGCGCTTGATTATAAGACTCCACTTTTGAGATCTTTGCAAGCTATCGATAGCGCAGCAACAGATGTTTGTAAATATTTTGACAAGAATGTCACAAAGACTGTAGCTACTTTAGGTTGGGAACAAGAATACTTCCTTATCGATAGCGCATTAGCAGACTCACGTCCAGATTTACAACTAGCTGGTCGTACGTTATTAGGTCACTCTTCTGCAAAAGGACAGCAATTAGATGATCATTACTTTGGTGCAATTCCTACTCGTGTATTGAATTTTATGCGCGATATGGAAACTGAATGTATGCTTCTAGGTATACCGGTAAAAACACGTCACAACGAGGTAGCTCCTAATCAATTTGAGCTAGCTCCTATTTTTGAAGAAGCTAACCTTGCAGTAGATCACAATTCCTTATTAATGGATGTGATGAGAAAAGTTGCTGCAAGACACTACTTTAAAGTTCTTTTTCATGAAAAGCCATTTGCAGGTGTAAACGGTTCTGGAAAACACAATAACTGGTCACTAGCAACAAATACAGGTGTTAACTTACTTTCTCCTGGAAGTACACCTATGAAAAATTTACAGTTCTTAACTTTCTTCGTGAACACTATAAAAGCAGTTCATGATAATGAAGAACTTATTAGAGCTACCATTGCTAGTGCATCAAACGATCACCGACTAGGTGCAAACGAGGCACCACCAGCAATTATATCTGTATTCATCGGTTCTCAATTAACTAACGTACTAGATGAACTTGAAAAAGTAACCGATGGAAAACTTTCTCCAGAAGAAAAAACAGACCTCAAACTAAATGTAGTAGGTAAAATTCCAGAAGTAATTCTAGATAATACAGACCGTAACCGTACGTCACCATTTGCTTTTACAGGTAATAAATTTGAATTACGTGCCGTAGGTTCTACTGCAAACTGTGCTAACCCAATGACAGTACTTAACGCTATCGTTGCACAACAATTAATTGAATTCAAGGCAGAAGTAGACGCGCTTATTAAAGACAAAAAGCTTAAGAAAGACGAAGCTATTTTCAATGTGCTACGTGAGTACATCAAACAGTCTAAAAAAATTCGTTTTGAAGGAGATGGATACGGAGAAGCTTGGGAAAAAGAAGCTAAAAAACGTGGCCTGAGCAATAATAAAACCACACCTAACGCTCTTAAAGCAAAAGTCTCTAAGAAAAGCATCAAGCTTTTTGAAGACTTGAACATTATGAGCAAAGTCGAGTCTGAGGCTCGTTATGAAATTGAAGTAGAAGAATATGCAATGCGCATACAGATTGAAGGACGTATCTTAGGAGATGTTGCTCGCAATCATGTAATTCCTACCGCTGTTAAATACCAAAACAGACTAATAGAAAACGTAGTAGGATTAAAAGAAATCTACGGTAAGGATTTCAAGAAAATGGCAAAAGAGCAAATGATTCTTATTGAAGAAATCTCAGAACACATTGAGAAAATCAACAAAGGAATTACAGAAATGACTGACGCTCGTAAGAAAGCAAATAACGCAAAAGATGCCGAAGAAACTGCAGCACTTTATTGTGATGAAGTGAAGCCATACTTTGACGAGATCCGTTACCACTGTGATAAATTAGAACTATTAGTGGACGATGAAATGTGGCCACTAACTAAATACCGTGAGTTACTTTTCACTAGATAATTCACATTTATTTTATACATTACAAAGCCTTAGAAAATTATTTTCTAGGGCTTTTTTAATAATTCCGCTTTCGCGAAAGCGGAACAAGTAAAATTCTTAACAACCTCTTCATACTTTTTCTTAAATACTAACTTCTAAATAAGAACTACTACAACCTAACTCAGTAAATTTGCAACATGAGCCAAGACATTTCTAAAAGATATGCACAGCGTGGTGTGAGCGCTGGCAAAGAAGACGTACATAATGCGATCAAGAACGTAGATAAAGGATTATTTCCACAAGCCTTTTGTAAAATAGTTCCAGATTCTCTAACAGGATCAGAAGACCATTGCTTAATCATGCATGCAGATGGTGCTGGGACCAAATCCAGTCTAGCTTATATGTATTGGAAAGAAACTGGAGACATATCGGTTTGGAAAGGTAT
>CAZBCH010000087.1:0-1979 GCA_964490235.1 uncultured Flavobacteriaceae bacterium
AAAATAACATCAGCCTCTATTTCTATGGCTCTTAGAACCGCAGCACTATCTGTAGTAAAATAAGGATTACCAGTTCCACCGCCAAATATTACAACACGACCCTTTTCAAGATGTCTCATAGCCTTACGTCTTATAAAAGGCTCTGCTACCTCGTTAATTTTGATAGCAGTTTGTAATCTAGTAGGTACATCGGCATCTTCTAGGGCACTTTGCAACGCAAGCCCATTTATTACCGTAGCGAGCATTCCCATATGATCACCTTGCACGCGATCCATACCATTACTTGCGCCAGCAACTCCTCTAAAAATGTTACCACCACCTATCACGATAGCGACCTCAACACCTAGATCAGTAACTTCTTTTATTTCCTGAGCATATTCCGCCAGGCGTTTAGGGTCAATACCATACTGTCGCTCGCCCATTAAAGCCTCTCCAGATAATTTCAATAAAATGCGTTTGTACTTCATAAGAAAAAGATGTGTTGTGCAAATATAAATGAATTAGAAATCCTATTAAATATTTATTTTGGGTCCGCTTTCGCGAAAGCGAGATTACTTTAAACAACGATTCTATTAGTTATCTATCAATTAATCATCATATCTATACATAGATTTATGCCATAATGTTTTTATAAGTTCACATTCATGTTTGAATTCCAATTGAAGTTCAAAAGGTATCTTTGCAATCTTAATCCCTTATAATATGTTTCAGTTAGGTAAAACCATAGTTTCTGATGATCTACTCGAGAAAGATTTTGTTTGCAACCTTACCGCTTGCAAGGGAATATGTTGTGTAGCGGGAGAAGCTGGAGCGCCGTTAGAAAAGGAAGAGCTGGACATTCTCGATAAAGAATATGATAACATCAAGCCTTTTTTACGTCCTGAAGGAATAGCCGCAATAGAAAAACAAGGCACCTGGATAGAAAGAGAAAATGGCGAATTAGAAACACCATTAGTAAATGGAGCAGAGTGTGCTTATGCCACATTCAAAGAAGATGGCACGGCTTTGTGTGGTATAGAAAGCGCCTATAGAGATGGAAAAACTACTTTCTACAAACCTATTTCTTGTCATCTTTATCCAGTACGTATTCAAGAATACACTGATTTTAAAGCAGTTAATTATCATAAATGGCAAATTTGTGACGACGCTTGTGCTTTAGGTGAAGAATTAGGCGTTCCCGTATATAGATTTTTAAAAGAACCGCTGACTAGAAAATTTGGTCAAAAATGGTATGATGAATTAGAAGAAATTGCAAGAGATTTCTAAGTCGTTTTTATCAAATTTGCGCTCAAGAAATTCTATTTCTTAATTTTTCTGTCATTTTAAAAGTGGATAACTTCTCAAAAAAAAATAAAAAGAAGCTGTAAGATTTTACCTCAAAATTAAGCTGAGTAGTGATAAAAACTACTGTTCCAAAACTCTTGTTCTACAAATGAACTAAAAAACACGATAAAGTTTTAACAACTTGTTTTTCAGTTTTTTACACATTCGTATTTAATTTTTGTTAACTTTTCATCATGTTGAAAACTTGTGAAAAATGAAAATGTTAAACTCATGGAATCGCTCTAAAGTTGAGCCATATTTGTTAGTCCCGAGTTTTAAGAATTAACAGAGAAAATTTACAGAAGTATGCAAACGACGCAAGAACCTATTTTACAAGAGAACCCTAACAGATTTGTTATTTTCCCTATTCAACATGATGATCTATGGGAATGGTATAAAAAACAACAGGCATGCATCTGGACCGCTGAAGAAATTGATCTACAAGTGGATCTTACAGACTGGCAAAATTCTCTTAATTCTGACGAGCGTTATTTCATTAAGCATATTCTAGCCTTCTTTGCGGCCAGTGATGGAATCGTAAACGAGAATCTAGCTGAGAACTTTGTTAATGAAGTTCAATATTCTGAGGCTAAGTTTTTCTATGGTTTCCAGATCATGATGGAAAACATACATTCTGAGACTTATTCTTTGCTTAT
>CAZBCH010000088.1:0-1780 GCA_964490235.1 uncultured Flavobacteriaceae bacterium
GGTGCAGGTTCTGCTTGTGGTAAAAATATGATGAAAGAAACAGGTGACTCACTAGGCAATCAAAAACAAATGAATTATGCCCTGCGTGCAGATATGACTAAGGATGAATTTATTGCTGAAGTTATCGATGGGTTATTGCCACCGCCACAGTATTTTCCTGCAAACGTAAGACTTAATAAAGAAGGTTATGATGATATTCAAGAAGTATTAAATAGAGGTACACAAGCGCTTTCACCAGCCGCATTTGAAGCTGCAGCAAACGAAACAGGTGCAATAGTACTGGATGTAAGACATCAAGATGACTTTGCCACAGGACACATACCTCGATCTATATTTATAGGCCTTGATGGTAGTTTTGCACCATGGGTAGGCGCCTTAATTGCAGATGTGAAACAACCCATTTTACTAGTTACAGAACCTGGTCGAGAAGAAGAAACGGTTACAAGATTATCTCGAGTTGGGTTTGACAACACATTGGGTTATTTGAAAGGCGGTTTTGAAGCGTGGAAAAAGGCTTCAAGAGAATATGACACCGTTAACTCAATAACCGCACAGGAGTTTAAAAATGCGATGTTAAATAAGGTCTTACCTGTCTTTGATGTAAGAAAACAAAATGAATTTTTATCAGAGCATGTTCTTGATGCAAATAATACACCATTAGATTTTATAAACGATCATCTAACAGAATTTCCAGAAAAGCCATTTTACTTACATTGTGCCGGTGGCTATAGAAGTATGATAGCTAGTTCTATATTAAAAAGTCGTGGAATTCATAATGTAATTGATGTAAAAGGTGGTTTTAAAGCGATTCAAGAAGCTGGAGTGCCCGTTTCAGAATTTGTTTGCCCTTCTACTTTATAAAGATGAATTAAAAGTTACCATATAAAATGGTTAGTTATTTGGAAAGGCTGTATGTATACAGTCTTTCTTGTTTTAGGCATTATGTAACATAGGTCACTGATAATGATTATAGTCTATCATAGATTTACATTCTAATGAAAAATATACTAATAATTATGTCTTTTCTATCCTCATTGTTTGGAAGTTCTCCGGTACAAAATAATACCATTACTATTCTTGATAAAACAGCTTTTAGTGAAGCGATAAGCAATAAAAACGTTCAACTTGTAGATGTAAGAACACCTCAAGAATATCAGGATGGAAGTATAGCTCACGCTATTAATATTGATTTTTTCAAACAGGAAGACTTCGTCTCAAAATCTAATGAGCTTAATAAAAATGAAGCGGTCTATTTATATTGTAGATCAGGGAATAGAAGTCAAAAGGCTGCTCGTAAGTTAGATAGTTTAGGTTTTAAAAAAATCTATGATTTAAAAGGTGGTTATTTGAACTGGATAAGGTAATTCTTATCTCAAATTGTAAAAAAGTGAGATCGCAAGGCTTCACTTTTTTTGTGCAGTGTAACCTATGTTACTGCATCGCCTATTCTAAGGTGCTACATTGCTTCTATAAAAATCATTGTTATGAGAACTTCAATAATAGTACAAAATTTAAAATGTGGTGGCTGTGCAAAAACGATTACCGACAAGCTATCTGACATTCAAAATATTAATGATATAGATGTAGATATAGACCATGCTACCATATCATTTACTGCATCGAAACCAGAAATTGCATTAGAGGTAAAACGACGACTAAAAAGTTTAGGCTATCCTACAGAAAATGATGCAAATGGAGCCTTTTTAAAAGCAAAGTCTTTTATGAGTTGTGCTACTGGTAAAATATTAAAATAGAAATCATGCGACTTACATATTTAATA
>CAZBCH010000089.1:0-28425 GCA_964490235.1 uncultured Flavobacteriaceae bacterium
TACCTCGTGAGAACTATTAGACACAACAGAAATATCAGAAACAACGCGGTCGTATGCATAGCCTACCTTGATATTATCTGTCACATTCATTCCTATTAAACCACTAAAAGAGTCTTCATAACGGTAAGAAACTCCTACCTCAAATTTATTATTAAACAGTACGTTTGTATTCAAATCAAAACTTACAGGAGAATCAAAGGCACCTTTTACAAGTACATGCGGTTTTAACTTGATATTATCTGCAACATCAAATACATATCCACCGGTAAGAAAGTAATGCTGTGTTTCACTACCGAATTCAAGACCGTTTTCATCAAGGTGTGTGCTGCTTAACATGTTGGGAACAGAGAAACCAGCATACCAGTTTGAACCGTATAAAAATGCTCCTGCACCTAGATTTAGGTAAGTCTCATTAAGTTCTTGAGAAAAAAGAGGATCTCCTGGAACAGTGGTTTGTACGGTGTTTAAGTTTACATCAAAAAAGGTAAGACCTGCTTTAAGTCCTAAAGCAAGAGTTGTTTTTTCACCTACTTGTAATCGATAAGAAAAGTCTCCATAGGTGTTAGTTTCACTTACTGGTCCTATATTGTCTGCAATTACAGATAATCCTACACCTAGTCTATCTCCTATAGAGGTACTACCAGAGAGTGTAATCGTTTCAGGCGCACCAGTTATTCCGGACCATTGCTGTCTGTAAAGGGCTGTGATGTTAAATCCATCTTGGGTACCTGCGTAGGCTGGGTTAATAATGTTTTGATTGTACATGTACTGTGTGTACTGAGGATCTTGTTGTGCATGTACTACACTTGTAGCTGCAAAAGTAATGAAGAGCCCCATTGCAAGTAATTTTCTCATTCTCACAAGGTTAATTTTTAGGTTGCGTTAATAATTTTAGATGGCTAAATATAGCACGAATCTATTTATGATTAATCAATTATTTAAGGTTATTCCGCTTTCGCGAAAGCGAAACTACCAAAAACCTAGAAAACCAGATGCTGTCTAAGGGTTTCTAGAACGGTGAAGATATAAAAAATTTAATCCACATTTGTTTAACATATCCTTTATAGACGAATCGATCTGTTTAACAGACTAAGTACCTTTAATTCCTACGGAAAATAGCAAACACAGGAAAATGATCACTATAGCCACCTTTGTAGTTGCGACCTACAAAAGTGCGAGCTGGTTGCCCTCTATATTTTCCTTTCCACTGTCGTAGCATGATATCATCAAAAATATCTGCTTTATGAAAATATAAGCAATCTGGAATATCGTTGTGAAGACTTTTACTTATTAAAATTTGATCAAATAGATTCCATTTGAATTGATGATTAAGAGAACCTCGATGAAAATTTTTTAAACCTGCTGTAGGATTGTCAAATCCATACGGCAAGATGCCGTTCTTAATGCTATCGTTTTCTGGATCGTCGTTAAAATCTCCCATTATGATAACGTGGTGGGAATCATCTATGGGCAAATCACTTTTTTCACGTTTACGACCTTTATCTATTTTTTCTATATGATTCACTAGTTGCCTAGCCACTTCTACTCTTTTAGGGCTCGTAGCTACCGCTCCATCGCGTCTAGAAGGCCAGTGATTCACGTATATATGGACTGGCGTGCCAGCTATAGATCCTTTTACATAAAGAATATCTCTTGTAGTATCTCGTTCACCTAGCTCATTTTCTAATAAGATGTGTAATGGTTCAGAATGTGATGGTTCAAATACTCTAGTGTCATACAATAATGCGACGTCAATACCTCTTTCATCTGGACTATTGTAGTGTATAAAGTCATAGTGACCTTTTATTAATTTGGGTTGCTGAATTAAATCTTTAAGGACTTTCTTATTTTCGACCTCAGCGAGACCGACAATAGCAGGTAATTTACCTGTTACTTCAAAGCCTATTTTGCTTATGGCTTCGCTAATTTTGGAGAGCTTTTTCTCGTATCTATTTCTGGTCCAATTTTGACGGCCAAATTCAGTAAAATCTTCATCTAAAATAACATGAGGATCATCTACTACATCAAATAGATTTTCTACATTATAAAAAGCAATAGTATACTGTTCAAAAGCATGAGAAGGTATGGACAATGGTATATTTTTTAATCTTCAAAAATAAGTGATATCTGTCCATGAAAATGCTCTTTTTTAATCAACTAGTTACAGATGCCTAGATTTATGGAGTGTTTAAAAAATTGATGGTTGCATCTATAACACATTTATCATCTAGGTCATGAGCTAGACCAGACGTGAAAAATGTGTTAACTTCTTTATTATGAGCTACTGCAGTTTGAATCGCTGTAATAGGGCAGATCTTATCATCAAAATCATGAATGATTAAAACTGGTTGATGAACTTTTTTTAAAAAATTTGAGATGTTTATTTCTTTTGAAGGTATAGATGTAACATTTCTATTAATGTAATTATTCAATTGATCGATAACCTTATGATTAAAGTTGGTAATTCTTTTGAAGAAATCAAAGATAGAAGTCATTCCTTCAGGAGCTCCGGTCAACACAAATTTATCTACAGGAAGATTAGGGTTTTCTAAAAAAGCATAGGCAGAAACTAGTGATCCTAAAGAGTGACCTACAATTGCATGAACGCCATTAAGAGATTCTACAAGCTCCAATAGAAAAATTTTATACACCTCTAAGTTGAGGTGGTCACCTTTACTTCTTCCATGGCCTGGTGCATCCATGAGATAACAAGTATAGATAGTTAAATCTATTGCTTCTAAGGTTTTCCTCCAGCGTTCAGAATTGCTTAACCAGCCGTGAAGAAAAAGTATATTCTTTGAACCATTACCGTATGTATAAATAGTTGCCTCATAACCATCATGATAGATTTTATTTTCTTTTGCTGTGTCTAAAAATGTATTTCCTTTATTTGTTACAGGTACATTTCTTACTTTACAAAGTATATGGAAAGCTAATCTACCACTCCATTTAGGTAGAATGAATGCCATTCTATTTATTAAATAAATAATGATTTGATTCATAGTGCAAATACCAATCGGTATCTTTTAAGGTAAAAAAATTCTATGCGATTATTTTTCTATTAATTTCTTTCAAGAACTTTATACAAGTAGTGATAGCGTCGTTTTTACGCTCTAATTTACTCATCATAATGCCACCTTCTAAAGTCGCAATGAATACATGTACCATTTGCTCTACATTGGTATCTTCTTTAATTTGATTTCGCCTTTTAGCATTTTCTAAAATCCTGCGTAAAGAAGATTTTAAATTGACTAACATCCCAAAAGATTGCTGTCTTAAAGCTGGATTTGCATCATCACTTTCTACAGCACTATTTAATAAAGGGCAACCTCCTAAATAAGGTGGATCACTTAAGTAATTTTCAAAAAAATTAAATATCACATCCATTTTAGATTCATAGTCTTGAGCTAACTTAATTTCTTTACCCAAAATATCAAACATGGTACGACCTAAACTGCGCAGTGCTTGTTGCTCAAGGTCTTCTTTATTATTAAAATGCTTGTAAATTGCCCCTTTAGTAAATCCAGTCGCGGTAGTAATATCACTTAATGACGTAGCTTTATAACCTTTTGTATTAAATAAATTTGCACTTTCTTTAAGAATCGTGGCTTTGGTCTGTTCTGGATTTCTCATAGCATAAAGATACCACTTGGTATTTTAATATTCAAATAGAAATTTAAAAATTATGGACTATGGTCAATTGCACCCTAAGTCTATAATACTTTGATCATCTGCGTTAGGGAAACAATTACCTGATTTTACTGCATCGGGAATGTATCGTAACAATTCAGGATCATAGAGGCTATTTTCAATAAAATGCGTTAAATCAGAAATTTCATCTTCAGTAAGCTGTATGGCGCCCATTTCTTGTGCAATATTTATTGATGCATTAGGATCTTGTAACGATATACCATTTTTATAACGAATGACCGCTTCTATACTAGTAAAGGTTGAACCATGTCCATAAAATGCAGCATCCCGCAAGTTATATAACGTGGGTGTTTTAAACTTGTAGTCATCAATCGTTAATCCTGTAAAACCACCACGTCCTTTTTTAACCGTTTCAAATCCAACATCATCTAATACTATAGCATCATTTGAATCATCAAAATGTCCAAAACCAAAAGCATGAAATTTTTGATCTTTTAACGCTGGACCGGTATGGCAATTTATGCACTGACCTTTACCGGCAAAAAGTATAGCGCCTCTTTTTTCCTTTTCTGAAAGCGCATCATAATCTCCTTTTAGATAGTATTGCCACGGAGAGCGATTTGCCAGTAATGTTCTATTAAAAGCTGCAATTGCTAGAGCGGCGTTTTGTGAAGTGTAACGCTGTGACTCGTCTATATCTTCAAATGCTCGATTAAATAGCCATCGATACCCATTTTGATTTATAAATTCTTCATCTATTTTTAACCTATGTGTTTTCTGACCTACTATACCTTGAATTTCTAATCCTTGAAAGCCTAAATTATTTTCTGGAATTCCTGCAGTTGCCCATCGTGATTGTGTAGCTGCGTTAGGACCAGTAGCTCCTAACATTCCATTCCACAAGGCTGTTTCTTGATATGCTACGTTTAATAATGTAGGTGGCCTTACCGGTTGAAGATCTACCGAGTCTAATGGCATGCTTAGATCAATCTGCCTTCCTTCACCCGCAAACCCAAAACCTGATCCGCCTTCTCCTATGCCTTGTCTACGTCCCGAATAAAAACTAGATGCAACAGGATGACAGGTAGCACAAGAATAGGTAGATTCCATTTGGCTCATTTTAGGAATTCCTCCAGTTGCAGTTTCATGTAATAATAATTGTCCTAAAGCCACCTTATAAGTGTTTAAAGGATTCAATGGATCTTGAGGTATAGCAGCAAAATCATCGCTATCAGGTAATATAAAAAAAGATTTTCCTAGGCCATTTGAGTTTTGTTCTAATAATTCTTCTAGACGAATATCTAATTCTGATTTTGCCAGTTCATACGTATCATTATCCTCACAAGAGATTAATAATAGTGTCGCAATAATGCTAATAAAGTATATTTTTCTCATCATGTGTAAACGCTAAATTAACAAAAAATTCACAGCGGTGATAGTAATACGTTTATTTATAGATATTCTAGTTATTACATTTGCTAGATGATGCGCATTCATTACAATTTTATAAAAAACAATAAGCCAGTTCTCTTATTAATTCATGGTTTTTTAGGCAGTATGCAACAATGGGAGCAAATGGAAAGCGCACTGTTTAAAAGCTATTCTATTTTAAAAATTGACTTACCTGGTCATGGCTTAAGTCCTGAAAGTAGTTCTTCTTTTAACTCCCAAGATTTTAATCATGCTTTAAATAGAATATTAAAGCAAGAAAACATAGAATTATTACACATATTAGGTCATAGTATGGGTGGTTATTTAGGTGCCGCTTTCGCGAAAGCGAATCCTAAAAAAGTAGCCTCGTTAATTATGCTTAACAGTATAGCCGGAAAAGACCCTAAGGAAAAAAAACTCTTGAGAGATCGATCAATTCAACTTATTAAAAAGCATAGAGAGGCTTATGTAAGTATGGCGATAAGCAATTTGTTTACAAAAGCCGAATTGAACGGCTGTAAGGATAGGATCGAAAAGATGAAAGCTCATGCTAAAAACATTTCAACAGAAAGTATCATTCATTCTTTACTCTATATGCGAGATAGGGAAAGTTCTTTAGAAGACTTCATGAATCTAGAATTAAAAATCACTTATATCTATAGTTTACAAGACCAAATCATCAAACCTGATCTTACAAAAATAGAATGTGAAGCTCTCAATATTTCAAGTAAAACAATCGATTGTGGACACATGTCATTGTTAACAAACCCAGTGAATATTCTAGAATATATGCATTTAGTCGATTAATTATGCTTTTTAGCAATATTTATTAACAATTTACCTACATTTAAAACTTTAACGCCATTCTAATATAATTTCCCCTAAATTGATTTAAATGTCAAAAAGTTTCTCTCCAATAAAAGCAGTAGGTTGCTCTATAACAAAACATAAATTTAAAACCTCTCGTATAGTAAACGAGCGCATTGAAGAATTGTGTTGCTCAAAATGTGGTAAACAAATGACCAAAACCATTTATGGTGACTATGTTCCCCTTAATGATCGTTATACTCAAATTAATAGAGCTTTAACTGATGTTGCTCAAAAAAGAAAGAGAGCTGGACTTATCCCAGCTTAAATTTTAATCTTTCTTAAGACTATTCCATCCCATTGCTTTGATTGGGATTTGCTCGCCACCTCTTGTAACTAGATTCATACCATAAGAAGCGTCTACCACATGACCTATTATAGACAGATTAGGATTTGCCTTTATTTTAGGAAAATCTTCCTGCTTTACGGTAAACAATAATTCATAATCTTCTCCACCGCTCAGGGCTATAGTTGTGCTATCTAATTGAAATTCTTCACAAGCTGTAATAACAGTAGGATCTAGAGGGATTTTATCTTCATAAATAGTCATTCCTACATCACTATGTTTACACAGGTGTACGATTTCAGAACTTAATCCATCTGATAAATCAATCATGCTTGTAGGATGTACATCTAGATCATGTAACAATTTTACGATATCTTTTCTTGCTTCTGGCTTTAATTGCCTCTCAAGCAAGTAGCTATAAGTTTCAATATCTGGCTGGTTTTGTGGATTTGCTTTAAAAACAGCCTTCTCTCTTTCCAGAATTTGAAGTCCCATATAGGCAGCTCCTATATCTCCAGAAACTACCAGTAAATCTCCATCACCAGCGCCTTTTCTATATACAATTTTATCTTCACTTTGTTCTCCTATAGCAGTAACTGATATTATCAAGCCGCTTCTAGAAGCGGTGGTATCACCACCTATGAGATCCACACCATAAGTTTTACAAGCTAATCGTATACCGGCATACAATTCTTCTACAGCTTCTACGGGAAAACGATTTGAAATAGCGATAGAAACAGTTACCTGAGTGGCCTTTGCATTCATGGCATACACATCAGATAAATTGACCATAATAGATTTATAACCTAAATGTTTTAAAGGAACGTAGCTCAAATCAAAATGAACACCTTCCACAAGCATATCGGTAGTTACTACCGTAAATTGGTCGTGCTTTAAAACAGCAGCATCATCACCTATTCCTTTTACCGTAGAATCATGAACGATTTCAAAATTCTTAGTTATAAAATCTATTAAACCAAATTCACCTAAGTTCTCAATAGGTGTACGAGCCGGATTTTTATCTTCTATCATTTTGCAAAATTACGATGATTTACACTTTTTGAATAGTGTTATTTGTTCACTTTATTATTTGAACCCATAAAGAATTGTTAAACTATAAGTAAACGATATAGAATAATTTGTTTTATGAATAGAATCATTCAAGGTTGACAAATCGCTGTCGTATATTTGTAACCATTTTAAATAAGCTATTTTATATGATAAGTGTATCAGAAACTGCAAAGGTTAAACTCGCTCAACTCATGAGTGAGGAAGGCTATACCATAGGTAAAGACTTTGTGCGCGTAGGTGTAAAAAGCGGCGGCTGTAGTGGTCTTTCTTACGATCTTAAATTTGATAATCAGACGGTAGAAACTGATAAGGTTTTTGAAGCAAATGAAGTGAAGATCGCTGTAGATAAAAAAAGTTTTCTCTATTTGGTAGGGACTACATTAGAATTCAGTGGTGGATTAAATGGTAAGGGATTTGTTTTTAACAATCCTAATGCACAAAGAACTTGCGGTTGTGGAGAATCTTTCAGTTTATAGAAAGGTTTTATAAATAACGCTTTCGCGAAAGCGTAATTAAAAAAAAACTATGTCAAAATATACAGAAGAACAATTAGAAAAAGAACTCAAAGAGAAAGAGTATGAGTACGGCTTCTATACGGATATTAAATCTGACAAAATTCCGATAGGTCTAAGTGAAGAGGTAATTCGTATTA
This sequence comes from uncultured Flavobacteriaceae bacterium, assembly GCA_964490235.1. Lineage (GTDB taxonomy): Bacteria > Bacteroidota > Bacteroidia > Flavobacteriales > Flavobacteriaceae > Nonlabens. The sequence continues at coordinate 7,959 of CAZBCH010000089.1, forward strand.
TTTCTGCAAAGAAAAATGAACCGCAATGGATGCTGGACTGGCGTCTAGAATCCTACCGCATTTTTATGCAAATGGAAGAGCCAGACTGGTCTAACGTGAAGTATGAAAAGCCAGACCTTCAGTCTATCTCTTATTATTCTGCACCAAATTCTAAGCCTAAGTACGATAGTCTTGATGAAGTTGACCCAGAATTGTTAGAAACATTTAAAAAGTTAGGTATTTCATTAGATGAGCAAAAGAAACTTGCTGGTGTTGCAATGGATATTGTGGTAGACTCTGTATCTGTAGCTACAACTTTTAAAGAAACTCTGGCAGAAAAAGGAATCATTTTTTGTCCTATATCTGAGGCGATTCAAAAACACCCAGAATTAGTAAAAAAATATTTAGGAACTGTTATCCCACAAAAAGATAATTACTATGCCGCTTTAAATAGTGCAGTATTTTCAGACGGTTCATTTTGTTATATCCCTAAAGGTGTAAAATGTCCTATGGAACTTTCTACCTATTTCCGAATTAATGAAGGTGGGACAGGACAATTTGAAAGAACCCTTGTAATTGCAGATGAAGGTAGTTACGTTTCTTACCTAGAAGGATGTACCGCACCTAGTCGTGATGAAAATCAATTACATGCAGCTTGTGTAGAATTAATTGCTCTAGACGATGCAGAGATCAAGTATTCTACTGTACAAAACTGGTATCCAGGAAACAGTGAAGGAAAAGGTGGTGTGTTTAACTTTGTAACTAAAAGAGGTCTATGTGAGAAAAACTCAAAGATATCTTGGACACAAGTAGAAACTGGTAGTGCTGTTACCTGGAAGTATCCTAGCTGTATTCTCAAAGGAGATAATTCTGTAGGGGAATTCTATTCCATTGCAGTTACTAATAATTACCAGCAAGCAGATACAGGAACTAAAATGATACACTTAGGAAAAAATACTAAGTCTACCATCATTTCAAAAGGAATTAGCGCTGGAAAATCACAAAACTCCTATCGTGGTCTAGTTAAAGTAGGTCCACGCGCAACTAACGCTCGCAACTTCTCACAATGTGATAGTTTACTTATGGGTAATGAATGTGGTGCACATACCTTTCCTTACATAGAAAATAGCAATAGTAGTTCAAAAATAGAGCATGAAGCTACTACAAGTAAAATAGGTGAAGATCAAATATTTTACTGTAATCAACGCGGTATCGATACAGAAAAAGCCATCGCGTTAATTGTAAACGGTTTTTCTAAAGAAGTGTTGAATAAATTACCAATGGAATTTGCTGTAGAAGCACAAAAACTTCTAGAAATAAGTCTAGAAGGATCAGTAGGATAACATCAAATTTATCAATAATATTTTGATTATGAAGCAATTAATTATATCAAGCTTTTTAGTTTTAAGTCTTATTTCTTGTAAAAATGATCAGACCACTTCTCAAGAAGAAGTAGTTATTAAAGAAATAAAACAAGAGCCTCTAGCAGATGGTGAACAAGTATTTAGAGGTGAATTTATCTATTATGAGGACACAGCTGTTCTTAATACAAGTAAAGAGCTTTATGCAGTAAAAGTAGACGATAAAATGATGGAGCTTGTAGATGTTGCAAAAGCCATAAAAAAATCAGAATATGATATGGCAAATGTAGTCATACATGGAACTGTAGGCCCTAATCCGCGCCACCTAGAAACTGGTGATGCATGGGAAGCAATGATTACCATCACAAAAATAATAGAAGTATCTCCAGCAAAAAGTGCTAACGTAATAACGACTGGAAAAACATTAGATATTAAAGAAGTTAAATAACAGATATGTTAAAAATTAAAGATCTTCAAGCAAGTATAGAAGGGAAAGAAATCTTAAGAGGTATTAATCTAGAAGTTAATGCTGGTGAGGTTCACGCAATTATGGGACCTAACGGTTCTGGTAAGTCTACTCTAGCAAATGTTATCGCTGGTCGTGAAGAATATGAAGTTACCGGAGGAGAAATTTCATTAGAAGGTGAAGATATAGATGATCTAGACCCAGAAGAAAGAGCACATAGAGGCATATTTTTATCGTTTCAGTACCCAGTAGAAATTCCTGGAGTATCCGTGACTAACTTTATGAAAACTGCCATAAATGAAACTCGTAAAGCACAAGGCAAGGACGACATGGCAGCAAAAGACATGCTTAAAATGATACGTGAGAAGTCAGAGTTGCTAGAAATAGATCGCAAATTCTTATCTAGATCGCTCAATGAAGGCTTTTCTGGTGGAGAGAAAAAGCGTAACGAGATTTTTCAAATGGCAATGTTAGAACCTAAACTTGCTATACTAGATGAGACAGACTCTGGCCTAGACATTGATGCATTGCGCATTGTAGCAAATGGTGTAAACAAACTTAAAAATAAGGATAATGCAACCATCGTAATCACGCACTACCAGCGTCTTCTAGACTATATTGTTCCTGATTATGTGCATGTATTATATAAAGGACGTATTGTAAAATCTGGCGGTAAGGAACTTGCACAAGAATTAGAGAAACGCGGTTATGACTGGATTAAAGAAGAAGTTGAGGCGTAATACAGCCATGTTTTTCTAGCTATCCTATTATCCCTTATTATAAATGAACTTTTTAGTTCGCTTTCGCGAAAGCGAGAAAAAAAATAATTATGAGTTTTAAAGATCATATCCTTTCTTCATTCATTGCCCTAGAAAATGACGTGGACACAAATAGTTACGTACACAATTTACGAAGTGAGGCAATCAACGAATTTGAAAAATTAGGAATACCTCAACGTAAAGAAGAGACTTATAAATACACCTCTTTGAAATCGGTTTTTAATAAAGAATATAGTCTTTTCCCTAAAAAAGAATCGGCAATTTCCTATAATGAGATAAAAAAATACCTTGTACATCAAATAGATACGTATCGAGTGATTTTTATCGATGGTATTTACAGCTCTCACTTATCGCAAACAACTCACGATAAATTTGATGTTTGTTTAATGTCTAGCGCTTTGAATAATTCAAAGTACAGCGCAATTATCAAAGAGTACTATAATCATCTTGCAGTTAAGGATGGTTTAGTTTCGTTAAATACGGCTTTTGCAAAGGAAGGAGCATATATCAACATAGGAAAAAACATTGTTGTTGAGAAACCTATAGAAATAGTTTATTTTTCTACGGGCAATGAAGACCAACTGATGACGCAACCACGCAACCTTGTTGTCGTAGGTGAGAATTCTCAAGTGCAAATTATCGAAAGACATCAAAGTTTAAGTGATAATGCCGTCTTAACTAACAGCGTTACTGAAATTTACAGTGCAAAACGTGCCCTAGTAGACTGGTACAAAATACAAAATGATCATTTGAGTGCATCACTGATAGATCACACTTTTGTAGAGCAGAAGGATGATAGTGAAGTTCGTATTCATACGTTTTCTTTCGGAGGAAAACTGACTCGAAACAATCTAAACTTCTATCAGCGTGGCGAGCACTGTAATTCTGTTCTTAATGGGGTAACTATTATAGAAGGAAAACAGCACGTGGACCATTCTACATTAGTACATCATACTGCTCCCAACTGTGAAAGCTTTCAAGAGTACAAACAAATATTTGATGAGCGTGCGGTAGGTGTATTTAATGGAAAAGTTCTCGTAGATAAGGTGGCTCAAAAAATTAATGCTTATCAGCAAAATAATAACATTCTTGTTAGCGATACGGCGACTATAAATGCAAAACCTCAATTAGAGATTTTTGCAGATGATGTGAGATGTTCTCATGGTTGTACAATAGGTCAACTAGATGATGAGGCATTATTTTACATGCAATCTCGTGGGATTCCTAAAAGAGAGGCGCGTGCTTTATTAATGTTTGCCTTTGCAAATAGCGTATTAGAATCAGTTAAAATTCCAGAAATCAAATCTCGCATCACTAAATTAATAGCTAAAAAATTAGGAGTCGAGATTGGATTTGATCTATAAAAGTGTCAAGCACAACACTAAGGATAAAATAAGCCTCATCAATGATGAGGCTTATTTTATTTGATGAAAGGTACTAAGTGTTTACTCATATTTAGCAGCAGGTAGTGCCATAGCCTGTGAATAGTTCTTTGCTCTACTCTTTCTATAATCCTCTTTTGCTTTTTCTAATTTACCCAGTTGTTCATAACAGTAACCGCGACTATATTCTGCCTTACCATCAGTAAACGCATATGCCTTGATAACTATAGATAGATTTTTAATGGCTTGTTCATAATTCTTTTGAACAAGATCTATAATACCTATGTTTTGGATAGAAAGATAGTCTTTGGGATTAGTTTTTAGAATTTCATTGAAAATATCTTTCGCTCTGTCATACTCTTGTTTTGCAAAGTGATCAAAGGCCTCTTGATGCTTTGCCTTCACCTCTTTATCACTTAAATAAGATCTAAATTTAAGTTTATCTAAAACCTCCTTTTTAGCCTCTAGAAGCTTTTGACTAGAAGAATTATAAGCGAGTCCAGTGTCTAACACTTTAAGCATTAACTCGCTATCCTTTGTTTTACTATAGATCATATTTGATTTGGCGAGCCATTCCCTATCATCCTTCCAGTTCTTGCTAGTATATCTATTCATAATGCGCATCAAGTTTGCCGTATCCTTTTCTTTCTTATAAATAGCTTTTAAAATTCCATAATTGGCTTTAAAAGCTGGATAGTCTTCAAAAACAGATTCAGAATAATATTTGACACTATCTGCATTCTCGTAAATATTAAGATAAATCTCTGATTTAAAAGATTTTACTAGAAAGGCATCTTTATTAAGATTATGCGAGTTATTTAATATTTCTAAAGCCTCTTCGTACTTTTTATCTTTAATCGCATAGTTAGCTAAGTACACATTGTTAACAGTTCCTACATAACTTAATTCTGGATACTTCAACCATTGACTCTTAATATCTTGATAAGAATTCTTTAATTTAACGTCTGTAAAAAGCGTTTTCCCCATTAAATCGTCCCGCATAGTTCTTTGTAATTGATAATTTTTCAATACTGCATAATTTGAAAGAGCACTCACCAGTGAACCTGAAAACATTATTATAAATACAGTAAGTAAAACAGGTGCTGATTTCTTTTCATTGGTAATTGTTTCAGATGTATTAAAAGATAATATGAACACAACAAAGAGAATAAAATACATTTGTACAGGCGCTCTTTCAAGGGGAAAATTTAGTAATGCATCTAATGAATACGCCATTCCAGATAATAGTAGCGTTAAGTAAATCCACTTTAATTCGTTTTGATTCTCTTTTTTCCAGATTTTAATTAATAATATTATAGGATAGATAAATAATGTGAGATACAATAAAAAGCCTACAACTCCTGTCTCTGCAAGTTTTTCTATAAAATCATTGTGCGCTCTTCTAGGTGTTACAAATCCTCTACTCGTGCTGAAGTTTTGATAATGATCTTTTTTACTAGCAGCTTTATAATTTCCATATCCGATTCCTAAATAAATATTATCTAGAAAGTTATCAATCGCAATTGACCATAAAGAAAACCTACCAGCATCGATTGATTCTGAAGTCGTTACCTCTGGTAAATTTGCTAGAAGTACTTGATAATTCTTATCATTCTTATATTTTTTGTTAGTAGTAAAAGGTGTTTCAGATTGAGTTTGAATTATTGTAGAAATACTGTTTGCATGTTTTTTATCTATTCTATTAATATTACTAACTACAACTACAGAAATTACCGTAAATAAAATGAATGATCCTATTTTATACGTAATCGCCATTTTATACTTTACACTCATATACACTGCATATGAGATAAAAACGATTGTTAATACAAGTAGAGAAAGTAACGCTGTGCGTGAACCAGAGAATACTAATGCATATATCGCCATAAAACTCGCTAAACCAGCTGCAATTTTCCATATTTTATTGAAGTTAAATAGGCCATATAACGCAAATGGTAGCTGCACAACTAAATATGCCGTATATATATTTATACTAGAAAAATTATGAGGAAAATCTACTATAAATTCTGAAAATCTTCCTTTATCATAATTACCAAAACTATATGCAAAGGCTCTCCATGAAAAATAGATAAGTATTAAAGTAACTGTTTTACAAATTAGATTAAAAAACGCCTTAGGATCCTGTTTTACAAATATGTATAAACAATAGGTTGCAATAATTATGTTAACTAATCTCGCTAGGTGAACTAGACCTTCACTTACATTAATTGCAGTGATTAACGATAAGCAACCTACAAGAAAAAAAGCTAGAAAAAGAAAAAAATACATCTTTACATGCTTTGGTAGTAAAAAAGAACAAAGCTCAACTCTATTTTTAAAAATATAAACTAGCGAGACAATGTTCAAAAGCGAAACATACAACCATTCAGGTGCATCATAATCCATTGCTCCAAATAATGGTGTAATACCAACTAGCAAATAAAGTAGGGTTAAAATTTTTGATATCGTGATAGTAGATGACGATGTTATATTTTCTGGTAATGCTTTACTCTTTGTCATAGATAAAATGGTATAAGTACAAGAAATCAAAAATTAAAAACCGTTTTTCATTTAAACATCTCATATGTAAAATCATTGGTTTCAATTTATTGCTACAATTTCGCTTTCGCGAAAGCGATAACATCAACAAAACTACTATTATTTTTATACATCTTATTCAGGTATTTTTCATGGAGTTTAACGAGCCTTAATGTTTTAATTAATAGCCTAGATCGTACCTTTGCAAGTATGCTAGACATCAAGAAAATAAGAGCAGATTTTCCAATTCTAAATAGAGAAGTTAATGGTCGCCCATTGATCTATTTTGATAATGCTGCTACTTCACAAAAACCATTACCAGTAATCAATAAAATTGTGGAATATTACACGATGCACAATGCAAATATTCATCGTGGCGTACATGCTCTAAGTCAGGAAGCGACAGATCTTTTTGAAGAGGCTCGTGAAAAAACAAGAGCGTTTTTTAATATCCCATTAGCAAAACAAGTCATCTTTACTTCTGGTAATACCCATTCCATCAATGCTGTAGCCAGTGGCGCACATGTATTTGTTAAACAAGGTGATGAGGTAATCGTGAGCGCTGTAGAACATCATTCTAATATTGTTCCATGGCAAATGCTTTGTGAAAGAGTAGGTGCAACTCTTAAAGTAATTCCCGTTCTGGATAACGGCCAATTAGACATGAAATCGTATCATGAATTACTAAATGAAAAAACAGCTTTTGTAGTAGTAAATCATGTTTCTAACGCGTTAGGAGTAACAAATCCAGTAAAAGAAATTATTGATGCAGCCCATGACTATGGCGCTATGACATTAATTGATGGAGCGCAATCTTGTGGGCACATAAAATTAGATCTTCAAGCTCTAAATGCCGATTTCTATACCATGTCAGGACATAAAATGTGTGGACCTACCGGTATAGGAATATTATATGGGAAAGAAGAAGCCTTGAACACTTTGCCTCCATATCAAGGTGGTGGTGAGATGATAGATCAAGTAACCTTTGAAAGAACTACTTATGCAGGATTACCACATAAGTTTGAAGCTGGAACCCCTAATATCGCAGGAGGAATCGCATTAGGTGCTGCAATTGATTACCTAAATGAAGTAGGTATGGAAAATATCGCCGCCTATGAGCATGAATTATTAGTCTATGGTACAGAGCAAATAAAAACAATTCCAGGAGCTACTATTTATGGTGATGTTACTGACAAAGCTGCTGTTATTAGTTTTAATGTAGCAAGTTTACATCCTTATGACATAGGTACTATTGTAGATAAGCTAGGTGTTGCCGTTAGAACTGGACACCACTGTGCACAACCGGTTATGGAGCGATTTGAAATTCCCGGAACGATAAGAGCTAGTTTTGCATTTTACAATACAAAAGAAGAAATTGATGTTATGGTACAGGCTTTGCAACGAGCTGTAAATATGTTATCTTAACATTTAAATCTTTAAACCGACAATTATGAAGTTAATTACTATACTTTTCAGCATGTTACTACTTACTACCACAAAAGAATGTGGAAGCGATAAAAAAGCTGATGCAAGTGAAATGAAAAAAGAAATTACCGAAAGCATGAACGGAAGCTATGATGTTACAATGGTAGGTGATAATGACTATTCTGAATATGATATAACCATGAACATAGACATGGGTAAAGAGAATAAAATATCAGGTAAATCTGCATGTAATAATTACTCTGGAACTTTTAAAAACCCTAAAGAGAATCAAGTAGAAATGGGAATGATGATGAGTACAAAAATGTACTGTAAAGATACTTCTCAAATAGAAAGCGACTATTTAGGTCACCTTTCAAAGGTAGTCTCTGTAAATCCTACTAAAAATGGTATAGAACTTATGAATCAAGAAGGTGAAGTAATCATAGTAGCTATAAAACAATAATAAAAATGGCAAGTATTCAAGAAATACAAGAAGAAATAGTGGAAGAGTTTTCCATGTTTGACGACTGGATGCAACGTTATGAATACATGATCGATTTAGGTAAAAGTTTACCTCTTATAGATGAAGAATTAAAGACAGAAGATCGCATCATTAAAGGTTGCCAGTCTAAAGTTTGGGTAAATGCAGAATTAGAAAACGATAAAATCGCTTTTACCGCAGATAGCGATGCTATAATTACCAAAGGAATTATTGCAATTCTAATTAGAGCATGGTCTGGACAAAAACCAGCAGATATTATCGCTGCAAATACTGATTTTATAGACGAGATAGGACTTAAAGAACATCTTTCTCCTACTCGTGCAAATGGACTTGTTTCCATGATCAAACAATTAAAAATGTATGCAGTAGCATATCAAACACAAGTAAATTAAGATGGACGAAATTAACGGTCAAGAAATAGGAGAAAAAGTAGTACGAGTTCTTAAAACCATCTACGACCCAGAAATCCCGGTAGATATATACGAGTTAGGTCTCATTTATGACGTTATGGTTAGTAGCGATGCAGATGTAAAAATCCTTATGACGCTTACCTCACCTAATTGTCCCGTAGCAGAGACGTTACCAGTAGAAGTAGAAGAAAAAGTGAAAACGCTCAAAGAGGTAAACGATGCCGAAGTTGAGATTACTTTTGATCCACCATGGAATAAAGATTTAATGAGTGAAGAGGCAAAGCTTGAACTAGGAATGCTTTAAAAATGGCAGAAGAAATTATCAATCGAGTTGCAAACTCTAAGTTAAAAACTTTTGACTTAGAAGATTTCTATGTTGCAGGACCACGATCCACGATAGATATATCTCAGTGGTTGCTGGAAGGAATTGTACTGGTAGAATCTCGCTTTCGCGAAAGCTTAAAAACAACAGACTTCTCGATTTATAAAGATCACTATGTAGCTATAGATTGTAGTACTGATGCCATCATACCACAATGGGCATGGATGCTGGTACAAATACAGCTTCATGATTTTGCTAAAAAAGTAGTGATAGGAACACAAGAACAATTAGAAACAGAATTATATAGAGAGGTCATCGCAAACATAGATGTAAGTGAATTCAAAGACGCTCCAATAATAGTAAAAGGCTGTTCAAATAAACCAGTACCAGTCGCTGCATATGCGATGATTACAGATAAGCTTCAAAGCGTTGCTAGATCCATTATGTACGGTGAAGCATGCTCTGCAGTACCTGTTTATAAAAAGAAAAAGTAACTATCTTAGCCATTATGTCAGCTGCTTATATATAAATAGTAATGGCATATTACTTGAAAACAAAACTCTATAATCGAGAATGATCTCGTAATTACAAGCAACCTTATTTATGTCATTTTTCGGCTATATCGCTATATTTTTTGTTTTAAGATGGATTTATAGCACTTTTTTTAATGATAGCGGTTCTGCACAAAGAACTTATTCAAATGGAAGTCCATACCAGCGTAGCACAAGCGTTAGTCCAGAAGATTTTGAACTTCACTTATTATCCTTGACCTCTTTAATCATTAAAGCAGATGGTAAAGTCACACAAAAAGAACTGGACTATGTACGTCAGTATTTCGTTAGTTCTTATGGAAAAGATAGAGCAAATGCTATATTTAAGGTGTTTAATGAAGTTGTTAAAAAAAGAGAGGTAAGCGCGTCAAGAATTTGTAATTATTTAAATGCACGTACTCGCTACGAGTCTCGTTTACAAATTCTTCATTTCCTTTTTGGCATTGCCCAAGCAGATGGTCATGTAAGCGATCCTGAAATTAGAATAATTCAACAAATTGCTGGTCATTTAAGGCTTACAGAAAGAGATTTTATCTCGATAAAAGCCATGTTTGTAAAAGATCAAGATAATGCCTACAAGATTCTTGAAATTGATAAGTCAGTTCCGGATCATGAAGTGAAAAAGGCTTATCGAACTATGGCCAAAAAATACCATCCTGATAAACTTATGGATATGGACGAAGCTTACAGAAAAGGTGCCGAAGAAAAGTTTAGAAAAGTTCAGGAAGCTTATGAAACAGTACGCAAAGAGCGCGGAATGAACTAGGCACTTACAGTAATCAATTATGCAAGATCCAGAAAACCCATACTTAAAAGGACAAGTGCTTCTTATAGATAAACCGCTAGAATGGTCATCATTTCAAGTAGTCAATAAACTGCGATGGCTCATTAGAAAAGAGTATCAATTAAAAAAGATTAAAGTAGGACATGCCGGCACGTTAGATCCACTAGCGAGTGGTTTATTAATCATTTGTACAGGTAAGGAAACAAAAAACATAACCACCTATCAAGCTCAAGAAAAAGAATATACTGGAACTATAACTTTAGGTGCCACAACACCTAGTTATGATCTAGAAACCGAAGTAGACCAAACTTTTCCTATAGATCAATTAACAGAAGATCTTATACACGCCACAACGGCTCAATTTACTGGTGAGATACAACAAAAGCCACCTATTTTCTCGGCAATTAAAAAAGATGGAAAAAGACTCTATGAGCTAGCAAGAGCTGGAGAAACTACTGAAATCAAATCAAGAACAGTTACAATTCATGATTTTCAAATTACAAGAATTGAACTTCCTCAAGTAGATTTTAAAATCTCGTGTAGTAAAGGAACTTATATCAGGTCTATTGCACATGATTTCGGCGCTGCATTGAACAATGGTGGTCATTTAACCGCATTGCGTCGCACAGCAATAGGAAATTACCGTGTAGAAAATGCTATGAGTATTGAAAGTTTTGAAGAGTTAGTTAAGTCTAATTCTCAAAGCTAATATTTTGAATTTCTAGCTTTTAATAAAAATTAAATTTTACCGGAATACTTAAACTGTCTACTACAGGAACGGTAAAGTTAATAGTTCCTTTACCTACATTTATAGAGCCGTCGTATTTTACATCTACTTTCTGACTGGCTAGAATTTGTAAAGCGGCTCCTAAAACACCTTTTCCTTTTTCACCATAAATGTCCGTTGGATTTACAGAGGCTCGTATAGGAAAATCAAATTCAGCATTTGCTGGCATTTCAACATTCTCATTTTGATCAATAATAGCCGATTTCTTCCCATTTAAATACACATCAAAGTCTGCTTCTTTTAAATTGAGACCAACACTATTTGGGTTATAAAGTACACAAGTAGCCACTATTTCTAATTTAGTAGCAGATACTTTCTCTAGGTTTGCATCCTTGATTTCTACAAAAACGATATCATCGTAAGGATTCTCACATGCCGAGAAACCGATTAGTAATAAGAGAAATAGGAGCTTTTTCATGAAACATAGTTTCGGCAAATATAAAATCTTCTTCTTAAGAAACTAGATTTAGTGTAACTGTAGTTCCGACTTCAATGGCCTTATTTGATTTAAAAAAGATTTCCTTTCCTTCCTTTAATCCTAAAATTAAAAAATCCCTTCCTTGATAAAAGGATTGCTTTACCTCTACTTTAAATCCAGATGTAGCTCGCTCTAATTGATGTGGATAAACGATCAAATCATTTTCTTGATCCAGCCACTCTTTTGGAATGTCATTTACCTCATCAAATAATGATGCAGTGTATAAACTTTTAGGCTTTGAATAAACCTTATTTGTAGCTCTATAATCAACTATTTCACCATTTCTCATTATGATAGTTTTATCACAAAAAGATAATACATCATCTTTATCATGCGTGGCAACCAGACAACTAATGTTATGGATCGTTAGGTAATCAAACAGTTTCCTGCGCAACGCATTTTTTCTAAAATTATCGATATGGGAAAAAGGCTCATCAAGAAGTAGTAGTTTTGGTTCCTGTGCCAGCGCTTTTGCAATTGCTACTCGTTGTTTTTGACCACCAGAAAGCGTTTTTACTTTTCTTTCTTTAAAATCACTCATGTCCACTACATCTAGCAACTCTTCTATGCGCTTTGCACGATCATCTATTTGAATAGAAAGGTGTTCTCCTACATTTTCAAATACCGTCGTGAAAGGCATTAAATCAAATTCTTGTGGGACGTATTTCATCATGGGATGTCCTGGTACTAAATGATGGTCAGCGCCTAGCAACTCATCATTTTCCCATTTTATACTTCCTTTCTGCGATTGTAATAATCCATAAATGATGTCTAGCAAGGTGCTTTTCCCGCAGCCACTTTCACCTATGACAGCAGCGTGTGTGCCTTGATTTAATTTTAAAGAAATATTTTTTAGGGTTTCCGCTTTCGCGAAAGCGAAACTAACATCAATCAATTGTAACATAGGACAAAGGTAGCGAGTGAAAGACTTGTGTATCCTTAAAATGTTATGAAATTATGTGTACTAAAAAACCCATGTTAAAAACATGGGTCTTATATAAAATATTTAAAGTATGATTACATTTTTACTTTGGCACTTGCTTCTGGAAGTTTCTCGTAACCCATATTATATAAGCCAAAGCCATAAATATCTGTCCACTCTTGTATCTGTTGCTCGGTAGATTTACCAGCGCCGTGACCAGCGTCTGTTTCTATTCTAATTAAAGTAGGTGCATCGCCAGCTTGTTTTTCTTGCAACTCTGCAGCAAACTTGAAAGAATGCGCTGGCACTACTCTGTCATCGTGATCTCCTGTGGTTACCATGGTAGCTGGGTAAGAAACTCCTTCTTTAATATTGTGTAGTGGCGAATAACCTTTAAGATATTCAAACATTTCTGGACTATCCTCTGCAGTTCCATAATCGTACGACCATCCTGCACCTGAGGTAAATTTATTATAACGCAGCATATCTAAAACACCTACCGCAGGAAACGCTACTCCTGCAAGATCTGGACGTTGTGTCATAGTTGCTCCTACTAGTAGTCCACCATTAGAGCCTCCTTGAATGGCTAGGTGCTTTGTGTCTGTATACTTATTTTCTTTAAGCCATTCTCCTGCTGCAATAAAGTCGTCAAATACGTTTTGCTTTTGCATTTTTGTACCTGCATCATGCCATTTTTTACCATATTCTCCGCCACCACGCAGGTTTGCAACAGCATAAACGCCTCCCATTTCCATCCACGCAGCTCTTGTTACTGAAAAACCTGGATTTAATGAGATGTTAAAACCTCCATAACCGTAAAGTATGGTAGGGTTTTTACCGTTAAGGGTAATTCCTTTTTTATATGAAATAATCATAGGAATTTGAGTACCGTCTTTTGAAGTATAAAAAACTTGTTTGCTTTCATAATCTTCACTATTGAACTTGATATTAGGCTTGCGATACAACTCTGAAGTTCCTTCTTTAATATCGTACAAATACGTACTTCCAGGTGTCGTGTAATTTGTAAAGCTGTAGTATAAAGTCTCATCTTCTTCTTTTGCTCCAAAACCTCCTACGTTACCTATTCCAGGTAGTTTTACTTCTCTTACTAATTTTCCATCATAATCATATTGTTTCACTTGAGAAACGGCATCTACCATGTACTCGGTAAAAATGTATCCACCACCAGTAGAAGGAGAAAGAACATGCTCTGTTTCTGAAATTACATCTTTCCATGTATCCTGTGTTGGATTAGAAAAATCTGTAGTTACTATACGTTTATTAGGTGCATTATAATCGGTAACTAACCATAACTTGCTGCCTTCATTATGTAAAAGGTACGTATTCGTATCAAAATTATCTACTACAGCTACTAACGGTGCATTTTTTACAATTAATTCTTTCATCCACATCTTACCACCATTTGTTGCTGTACTACCAGAGATCACAAGGTATTTTTGATCTCTAGTAACCCTACCACTTACATATCTATATTTCTCATCTGGGTTATCACCAAAAATGACTTGATCTTCACTTTGCGGTGTACCTAGTTTATGGTAATATAATTTGTGCCTATCAGTCATCGCACTTAACTCGCTACCGTCTGGCTTATCATAGCTAGAATAATAAAAGCCATCATTTCCTTTCCAGGATATTCCTGAAAATTTGGCATCTACAATAGTATCGCCTACTTGTTTCATAGAATTCACATCTAGAACAATGATCTTACGCCAGTCGCTTCCTCCTTCACTGATAGAATATGCAAAAAGAGAACCGTCTTTAGTAAAACTAGTTCCACCTAAAGAAGTTGTTCCTTCTTTGCTGAAAGTGTTGGGATCAAGAAAAACCTCAGCTGTTTCTGGATCGCTATCCTTCAAATATCTATAAATAACATATTGATTTTGTAGCCCGTCATTTTTATAGAAATAGGCATAGTCTCCTTCTATAAAAGGCGCTCCTACTTTCTCATAATTCCAAAGATTAGTTAGTCGCTCTTTGATTTCATCTCTATAGGAAATTTGGGAAAGAAACTCTTGAGTAGTTTTATTTTGACTCTTAACCCATTCACCAGTCTCATCACTACGATCATCTTCTAGCCATCGATAAGGATCTGCCACCTCTACTCCATGATACACATCTACGGTATCTACTTTCTTAGTTTGCGGATAAGTTATCGCCATATTAACTTGTTTTTTTTCATCTTCTTTGCAGGAAACTAATATTAATAGAGCTGCTGCTCCGTAAAATAATTTTTTCATAATTATTGTTTTAGAAATTTGGAGGTTAATTGTCCTTTGTCAGTCTTAATTTGAGCAATATAAATTCCAGACTTGTATTGTTTAGTAGAGATGTTATTTTCGGTACTGCTTGTGACCAAGCGACCTTGGAGATCGTAGATTTTTACATTGTCTAGATCTGAGTCTGTTTGAATTTCTAAAACTTCTGCAAGATCATTATGAAATAGTTGAACTTGTAATGGAGTTGTTAAACTTACTTCACTTAGAACATTATCTGTGTACCTAAAAACACCTTCATTATTAAACGAGTCACTGAAGCTACCACTATAGCCTACACTGTCATTGAAAAAAGCACAGTCTACATGCTGGTCAGTATCAATATTTATCCATGTCACGCCATCGTCTAGGGAATAGGAACTTCCCGCCAGATTTACATCACCACCAGTACTCACCATATGAAACGTATTTGGTATATAAGAAATAGCACCACCATAAGGTGTTCCTGTTCCTGAAAACACCACTCCATTCCAAGTCTGACCGCCGTCAGTAGATTTGTAAATATTTCCTGCGTTATCTTGTATTACACCACGATCTGGTGTCGCAAATGAAATATCTCCAAAAATAGTTGTGCCTCCAAAATCACTAAGTGGTGATTGATAAGCGTTCCAAGTTATACCTCTATTTGCAGAATGTATGATACGTCCAGCACTCGTAGTAAACCAAATGTTATCGCCTAAATGAGCAAACTGAGCTAAATAGCCAAATTCATTTGTTAGTGGTGCTGGCAAGCTTGCTGATGGAATTCTTGTGTAAGTTGCGCCGCCATTATTGGAGCTATAAATCTCCCAGTAACCGTTTGCAGGATCGCCTATAGCTAGACCGTTGTTAGCGTCAAAATAATGAACAATATTTGGAAAACTAGTTGCATTGTTAAATGTGGCACTTGTTTGTTGTGTCCACGTCACTCCTGCATCAATTGTTTTCCAGATACCACCTTGCTGTCCAGCAAGTCTAGGATAAGCCGCTACAAATGCCACATTAGCATCTACACCGCTAATATCTGCAATTCCTAGATCAGAATCTCCTAAATCAATTGATCCGGCAGTCCATGTCAATCCAGCATCATCCGTTTTTGAAAATAGCTGTACATTGTTTGCTGTGTTTATACCGTCATAACCTATTGCCCAAGCTACATTTGCATCCACTACATGAAACTTACTTAAACCTGTTTGGCCAGATGTAAATCCAGAATATGCTTCTGTCCAAAACTGAGCATTACAGAAGATACCGATAGAGATAAACAAGCTTGTGAGTATATTTTTATTCATAGCATACTATTTAACTTGTAAAGTTATGTAAAAATACACACTGGTATGTTAAGGAAAACTTTTTAAACCAGCTCCTTATCAATCAAATATTCAGCTATTTGAACTGCATTTGTAGCGGCTCCTTTTCGCAAATTGTCAGACACAATCCACATGTTTAATGTATTCTCTTGAGAATGATCTCTTCTTATACGTCCTACAAAAACATCATCCTTTCCATGAGCAAGCAACGGCATAGGGTATACATTTACATCAATATTATCTTGCACTGTAATTCCTGATGTTTCAGATAATATCTTTCTTATATCTGCTACATCAAATTCATTTCTGAACTCCACATTTACACTTTCAGAATGTCCACCTACTACAGGAATACGCACAGCTGTCGCAGTAACAGCAATGGTTCTGTCATCTAGAATTTTTTGCGTCTCGCGCACTAGTTTCATTTCTTCTTTTGTGTAACCATTTTCCTCAAACACATCGCAATGTGGAATAGCGTTTTTGTGTATCTGGTAAGGATATGCCATAGCTCCTTTCTTACCAGCGTATTCATTCTCTAATTGTTGTACTGCTTTTACACCAGTTCCTGTGATTGATTGATAAGTAGAAATCACTAATCTTTTAATCGCATATCTTTGATGTAATGGGGCTAATGTAGCAACCATTTGAATGGTAGAGCAATTAGGGTTTGCAATTATTTTATCATCTTTTGTAAGTTCTATTGCGTTAATTTCAGGTACAATAAGTTTCTTATCAGCATCCATTCTAAAAGCGCTAGAATTATCAATTACTGTAGTACCTACTGCTGCAAACTGCGGTGCAAATTCTAGACTTACAGATCCACCAGCAGAGAATAATGCGATATCTGGTTTCATTTCTATAGCTTGCTTCATACTTACTACCTTAAATTGCTTTCCCTTAAAAGTAACTTCGTTACCTACAGATTTCTCTGAAGCAACAGGTATAAGAGTTGAAACATTAAGGTTGCGTTCTTCTAAGATACGCAGCATGACCTGGCCTACCATACCGGTAACACCTACAACAGCTATTTTCATTTTTTAAAAATTTAAGCAGTAAAAGTATATGGTAGGATCTATTCTACCATAAAATTGCACGATAATTTCAAAAATTTACAAATTGTTTAATAATTAACAAATTTGTAGATAAGACTTCAAATAGGTAAAATAAAAAACCGCCATGTTTTTTAACTAGGCGGTTTAATAAGTTAATTAAAACTTTAAAGTAATTACTTTGCTCTCAAAGCATCACGTATTTCTGTAAGAAGAACTTCTTCTTTAGAAGGTCCCGCTGGTGCTGGAGCTTCTTTAGGCTTTCTAGCTTTATTGTATGCTTTTACAATTACAAACAATACAAATCCGATAATAATTAAAGAGATAATTGTATTCACCCATTCACCATAAAGGATAGCGTTTTCAGGCTTAGTAACAACACCATCTGCTCCTACCACGGCTTCAGATAATATAATTTTTAAGTCTTTGAAGTCCACGCCACCTGCAAAATGACCGATGATAGGCATCATGATCATACTTACAAATCCTTTAACAACAGCACTAACTGCGCCAGCAAGGATAACTGCAACTGCAAGGTCGATGACATTACCTGTCATGATAAAATTTTTGAATTCTTTAAGCATAATAATATTTGTTAGGTTAATTGTGTTGCAAATTTAATCTAACTAATTTCATTAACATAAAATTAAGAGCGTTTTACTCAAAAAGTAAAAAAGTCATCGTCTAAGAGGTTATTTATTTAGACAAAGTGTCTATATAAACACGTTTTACTCGTTTTTGAATCCCTGTAAGAAGTTCATATGAGATCGTTCCAGCGTCTTCGGCCATTTGCCTGGACGTGTGAATAAGATCATCAAAGATGACCACTTCATCTCCTACCTTAGCATCAATACCAGTAATATCTACCATAAACATATCCATACAGATAATCCCTAATGTAGGAGCTGATTTTCCATTAACCGATACTTTGAGGTTTCCATACCCATATATACGGTTAATACCATCGCCATGGCCTAATGGTATAACAGCATATGTCATAGGGTCTTTTGCTACAAACTTGCGATTATAACTTACCGTTTCTCCTGGCTCTATACTGCGTATTTGTGAGATATTAGATTTTAAAGAACTTATAGGCTTTAAATGAATATCATGCTTTGCATCATTGCCAAAACCATATAACCCAATTCCAGATCGCACCATCGAGTAGTGTGCATTATTATAATTAAGAATTCCGCTAGTATTTGCTTCATGAAGCAAGAAATCATAGGAAAGCTCTTCCTTTAAAATGCTAGCTATATTTTTAAATTTACTAATTTGCTGTTGTGTAAACTCTTCTTCGTTCAAATCTTCACTTGCTGCGAGATGCGATTGTAAACCTCGTACTTTGACTTCAGGATGGCTCTTTATTATATTAATTGCTTTATGAACATCTACAGGATCAATACCTATGCGATTTAAACCGGTATTAAATTCTAGATGTATAGGATAAGATTTTTGATGTTTCGCTTTCGCGAAAGCGATAAAAGAATCCAGCATTTCCATACTATAAATAACCGGCTCAAGGCAGCGGTCGATACATATGTCCAGATGGTGTTGTTGCGCGTGTAAAACCAAAATAGGAGTAACAATACCATTGTCACGTAATTCCACACCTTCCTCAATATATGCAGTTGCAAAATAATCGGCTCCTAATTCCTGTAATTTCTGTGCAACCTCTACAATTCCATGACCATAAGCATTTGCTTTTACAACGGCCATAAATTTTGTTGTGGCGCTTATTTTACTTCTTAAATAATTATAGTTATGTGTAAGAGCATCAAAATTTACTTCTAGACGAGTACCTTTATGTTGCATCTTTAGAATTATTTTTTTGTTCAATTTCTTCGGCATCTACTTCCATATCCTTTACTTTATGTGAAAGCATCGCTTTGTAATAAGCGGCACGACTTAATGGCTCATATTCTTGTTGTTCTCCTAAAAGGACAACATCTTCATTTGCTGTTTTACGGTAAGAATATTGAGCGAGATTACCTGTCCTTGTACAAACAGCATGGACTTTAGTAACATACTCTGCAGTAGCCATAAGTGCAGGCATAGGGCCAAATGGGTTTCCTTTAAAATCCATATCTAATCCTGCAACAATTACTCTTATACCACGATTTGCTAGTGCATTACACACTGCGACGATCTCATTATCAAAAAATTGCGCCTCGTCTATTCCTACTACTTGACAATCGCTTGCTAGCAAAGGTATATTTGCGGCGGCAGGAACTGGAGTACTAGGAATTTCATTTGCATCATGCGAGACTACCATTTCTTCATCATAACGTGTATCGATGGCAGGTTTAAAGATTTCTACTTTTTGCTGTGCAAACTGGGCTCGTTTTAAGCGTCTTATCAATTCCTCAGTCTTACCAGAAAACATGGAACCACAAATTACCTCGATCCAGCCGAATTGCTCTTTGTGATTAACGGTATTTTCTAGAAACATTTTGTAATTTACAGGCGTTAATAAATGAGGGCTTTTTCCTCATTCTAGAATTCAAAAATACAAATAAACAAGCGGCAATAATCCCATTATGAAAAAGAAAATAGCAGCAGATCTTACCAGCCTAGCACACCGCATCCTACAACTTAAAAATAAAGAAGATGTGAACGAGTTGCAGGTCATAGCAAAAGAACTGTATGAGAAATTAACTGTTCTTTCCTTTACTGAAAAACATTTTGCTGATATTGAACCTACCGCTGGTGATGCAGAAGTAGAGCGTAGACTTTCTCAAGCTTTTACCGAGGCTCAAGAAGATGTTAACAGCATTACTGATGAAGTAGATCAAGTAATGGAACAGACTCAAGAAGATGTTGCAGAAGCTTTTGCAAATAATGACTTGAGTGATCTCTTTATGCCTGCCGATGAGGATACAAGAGAAGAAATGGAGCTACCAGGAATTTCTACTATTAGTAAAATGGTAGAAGAAATGCCAGATGAAGTTCCAGAAACCAGTGCAAAAATTGACATGAGTGATGAGGAAACTCCAAATCCTATTCCTACAGAGATCAAAATGCCAGAGTTTGAAAAAAAGGAAACAGTTGAAGAAAAATTGCCTCCTATAGAAATTCCTGATCCTAAAAGATATACCAAAAACGATCTAGAAGATATCACTGCAGACTTTCAAACCATGCCTGTTTTT
>CAZBCH010000090.1:0-5004 GCA_964490235.1 uncultured Flavobacteriaceae bacterium
GAATAGGAGAAGATCCAAATGGAGATCCATTAGGACCAGTAAGTGATGACTCAGATGATCCGAATGATATGACAGGCTCTGATCCAGATATGGATGGTGATGAGGAAGATCCTACTGTAACGATATTCACACCTACAGGTACGTTAAGTGGTACTGTATACGATGATGTAAATGGAAACGGTGTACAAGATGCAGGAGAGCTAGGTTTACCAAACGTGAGTGTAGAGATCACTGATGTAAATGGAATAGTTACAATAGTAATGACCGATGCAAACGGTGATTATGAAATTATTCTACCAGTAGGCGATGCAACTGTGGATATTGATGATACTACTTTGCCAGCAGGTGCGGTTCAAACAGAAGGAACAGACCCAACGACAGTTACAATAGTAGCCGGAGCAGATACTTTTGAAGAGAACAACGGTTATGCAAGTAACGGAACACTTGAAGGGTTTGTTTATGAGGATATTGATGGAGATGGTATTTATGATCCTTCAATCGATTTGTTATTCCCAGCTGGAACTGTGGTAAACATTACTAATACAGCAGGTGATACATTTGATGCAATTGTTGATGCAAACGGAAACTGGACGATTTCTCTTCCAGTAGGTGATTATACGGTAGATGTAGATGAATCTACTTTACCTATTAACTATGAACTGACAACAGTTGGATCAGATCCTGAGAATGCCACAGTAACTGGAGGTAATACAACATCTACTACAAATGATGGATATCAAGCCTTGCCAGATAATGATATGGACGGTATACCAGATGTAGATGATATTGATGATGATAATGATGGTATCTTAGATGTCTTAGAAGGTGGAGGAGATTCTGATGGTGACGGTATTCCAGATTGGTTCGACCAAGACTCTGATGGTGACGGAATTCCAGATAATGTTGAATCTCAAACATCTGCTGGTTATGTAGAACCTTCCGGAGTTGATTCTGATGGAAATGGCTTGGATGACGCTTATGAAACTGCGCCAGGAAGCGGTGAAGGTATTGATCCATTAGACTTTGACGGTGATGGTGTTCCTGATTATTTAGATGATGATTCAGATAATGATGGTGTGCCAGACAGTACGGAAGGATTTGATTTTGATAACGACGGTGTTGCAGATATTTTACCTTCTGGAAATGATGTTGATATGGACGGTATAGATGACGCATTTGATGGTGACTTAAATGGATATGAAGATCCTAATGGTCTAGTCGTGGTAAATGATCCTATAATTGATCTTAATAACACTGATCAAGATGGAGAACCTGATTATCGTGATATTGATGATGATAATGATGGAATCGTTACAGGTCCAGACCCAATAGGTGATGATTTTGATGGAGATGGAATACCTGATTATCTTGATTCTGACCCTAGAGTAGTAAGAGTATATAACGCTATTACTCCTGATGGAGATTCTCAAAATGATTTCTTCTTCTTACAAGGAATTGAAAACTTTGAGAATACAGTTCAAATCTTTAACAGATGGGGTGTTGAAGTTTATAATGCTGAAAACTATAACAATGCAAATAGGGCTTTCCGTGGTATTTCTGAGGGAAGAGTGACTGTTGCTCAAGGAGAGCAATTACCAGAAGGTACTTATTTCTATGTTCTAGAATACATTGATGATCAGAATCAGACCATCAGAAAAGCAGGATATCTATATATTAATCGATAAAAATTCAAGTTCTGTCTAAATAGGCAGAACTTGTTTTAATAATAATCTGACATGAAGAAATTATTAACTTGTTTATTATTGTTCGCTTTCGCGAAAGCGGTAACAGCACAACAGGATCCTCAATATAGCCAGTATGCTTATAACCCTATTGTGGTTAATCCAGCTTATGCAGGAAATCGTGGTGTTGCAAGTATTGTAGGATTGCATCGCAGTCAATGGGTAGGACTAGATGGAGCGCCGCGCACGCAAACTCTTTCATTTCATACACCTATTTCAAATAGCAGAGTCGGATTGGGCCTTAGTGTCGTAAATGATGAAATTGGTCCATCAGATGAAACCTACGTTGCTGCAGATTTTAGTTATACCATACCTGTAGGCGATGAGGCAAGGTTAAGTTTTGGGTTGAAAGGTGGTGTACATGTGTTAAATGTAGATTTTACGAGACTGAATATTTTCAATACAGGAGATCCTAGATTGACCGAAAATGTTGAGAATAAATTATCTCCTACAGTTGGACTGGGATTATATTATCATACCCAAAAGCTGTACTTAGGATTAAGTAGTCCTAACCTTTTACAAACAGATCACTTTGACGATAGGAACGATTCAAGTAGCGCTACCTATATTGCTAGAGAGCGCATGCATATTTTTGGAACAGCTGGTTATGTATTTGATGTAAGTGATAGCATTAAATTTAAACCTGCAACAATGGTTAAGTTAGTTCAAGGAGCTCCTTTACAAGTAGATTTAACAGCTAGTTTCCTTTTTAATGATAAATTGACACTAGGAGCTGCTTATAGATGGAGTGCTGCAGTTACAGGGCTGGTAGGGTTTCAATTAAGCGATCAAATTCTTATCGGATTTGCCTATGATAGAGAGACTACAGCTTTAGGTAATGCAGTTTTTAATGACGGTAGTTATGAACTATTCCTTAGATTTGAATTATTTAATAGTTACGATAGAATTATAACTCCTAGATTCTTCTAAAAAAAATTACTAGAAACAATGCTAAAAAAAATATCCATATTTGTTTTCCTTTTTACAGCGACAATTGTCTTTGGTCAGAAAGAAAATCTAGACAAAGGAAACAAGAAATATAATGCGCTAGCTTTTATTGAAGCTCAGAAGATCTATCTCAAACTAGCCGAAGATGGTTATGCGACAGCTGAAGTTCTGGCTAAATTAGCTGACACTTATTATTTCAACGATGAATTAAATAAAGCTCATAAGTGGTATGAAAAATTATTTGCTCAATATGAGCAAAATGTTAAGCCAGAATACTTCTTTAGATATGCGCAGTCTCTTAAGTCTGTAAATCAATATGATGAAGCTGACCGGTTGATGGCAAAATTCAATACTTTCAAAGGTTTTGATTCTAGATCGCAATTATATTCAGAACAGCCTAATTATTTACAAATAATAGATTTTCAATCTGGAAGATTTGAGGTTGCCAATACAAAAAAGATTAATACGTATACAGTAGATTTTGGACCTGCTTTCTATGCCTCAAAAAATCAAGTTGTATACGCTACATCTAGAGACTCTGGATCGCTTGTTAATAGAAGACACTCTTGGAATGGTCAGGCTTTTTTACAACTTTACACGGCAGATGCTGATGATACAGGAAAGTTAAGTAATCCTAAGAAATTTTCTAGTCGTATTAATACAAAGTATCATGAAAGTACTCCAGCCATCAGTCCTGATGGGGAAACAATGTATTTTACACGTAATAATTATGAAAATGGCGTTTACAGGCAAGACATTGATGGGACTAATAAATTGAAAATATTCAGATCTTTCAAATTAGAAGATGGTAAGTGGAGTAAGCCGGTATCACTTCCATTTAATAATGATGAATATTCAGTTGCGCACCCTGCGCTTAGTCCTGATGGAAAACAACTTTACTTTAGTAGTGATATGCCTGGTACCATAGGTTATGATATCGATGATGATTTTACTAAAGCTGATATATGGGTGGTAGATATTTTAGAAGATGGAGGTTTTAGTGAACCTAGAAATTTAAAAAATGTGAACACACCGGGAAGAGAAACATTTCCGTTTGTAAGCAAAAATAATACTTTGTATTTTTCTTCGACAGGTCATCAAGGTTTGGGAGGTTTAGACGTTTTTGCTAGCTCTATAAATCCAGATGGGTCGACTAGTAAAGTGATTAATATAGGTAAGCCAGTGAACACTCCAGATGATGACTTTGCATTCATAGTAAATGACGATACCAAAGTAGGTTACTTCAGTTCAAATAGACCTGGTGGATCTGGAGATGATGATATTTATAGATTTGTCCAGTTAGAAGATCTTAGAGTTCCTTGTGAAGTATTAGTTACGGGAACTGTAACAGATACCAGATCTGGTGAACCTATGAATCAAGCTACTGTAATGATTATGGATGCTAATAATAATAAGGTCGATGAACTTGTTACAAGTGAAAATGGTAAATATGCTTTTAAAGTTGAATGTAATAAGCAATACTTTGTAAGAGCTGAAAAGGAGGATTATTCATCTGACGAGAATTTATTTTCTACACCTAGCAAATCAGATTTTATTGATATCCCATTATCCTTAGAAAATACTTTGATACCAGTTGTGGATTGTGACGATATCGCACCTCTTTTAGGTATAGAACAAATTTATTTCGATTTTGATAAATATAACATTAGACCTGATGCCGAGTATGAACTAGCAAAAATTAAAGCATTTATGGAGCTTTATCCTGACACTACAGTAGAAATTCGTTCACATACTGATAGTAGAGCGCCAGATGCTTATAATGTCACACTCTCTAATAATAGAGCAAATAGCACTATGAATTGGCTTGTTTCTAAGGGTATAGATCCTTCAAGATTAACTGCCAAAGGATATGGGGAAACAAGACTTGTTAACCAGTGTTCTAATGGAGTTCCTTGTACACCTGCTGAGCACCAACTCAACCGTAGATCTGAGTTTATTGTTTCTGGTTTAGAAAAGTTTAAAGATTGTAAATAACTGAAATTTAAGTTCAATCATAAAAAAAGGATCTGTATAAAACATATAGATCCTTTTTTATACTTAAAAAATAGATTAATAAATCAATTTCATTTTTTTATTTTCGATTTGCTTCAGGCTCAAATTCAGAAATAAAGTGAAACTTAATACTAGGGTATTTTTGCTGTGTCATTTGTAAGGAGAATGAAGAGTCAGCAAGAAATACAAGTTGACCTCTTTTATCTTTACAAAGAAACTTTGATTTCACCCTTTTAAAATCAGCAATTTCTTCAGGTTTTGCGACAGAATCATCTACCCAGCAAGCTTTATGAACATTTAA
>CAZBCH010000091.1:0-4912 GCA_964490235.1 uncultured Flavobacteriaceae bacterium
CGTGATTTAAATCGTTGAACGAATCCTAGATAAGCCGCAAGTGGGCAACCAAAGCGACACCACACGCGATTTCCAAAAATAGGATAGAATCCAGTCCCAATAACTCCTGCAAAAATAGCTCCTATAAGAAAACTGTATACATTCATGATGCTTTGCACCTCAATCCCTAAAACGGTACTAGCTTCAGTAAAAAAACCGTATAAAGTAAAACCAGTCATTACAATTGCAAATAAAAGGACTCCATGTACTAACCAGCGCTCAATCTTCCATGCAAAAAGGGATTTGCTAGAATGTTGTCTGTATGGATCTCCTAAAGTTTCGGCCAGTCCACCACAACCACAAACCCAACTACAATACCATCTTTTACCAAAGAAATAAACCATTACCGGTACAATTACAACGGTCAGGACGATTCCCCAAACTAAGATAAAAAGACCTAATCCACCACTGGAAATCAATTCTTTTAAATTCCAGCTAAAGAAGAAATCATAATCTAAAGGAAACGCATTTTTAAAATCATAGCCTTTATTATAGGATAGTTGTAAACGCACCATAATTTCTGGAATCAAAAATGCAAATACGATTTGGAAAAATAGCACCGATGTAGTTCTTAACACTTGATATTTATTATGGCGGTACTTAATGTACATTCTTACTGCCATGACAACCATTACTACACAATACATAAAACCGTAAACAAACCAATGACCAGCAGGATTACCACTTAACCACTTACTGGTAGGATCTACTAGATAAGTCCAGTTTACTGCATATTCTGACTGGAAATAGAGTACGAGATAAAAGCTCACTAAAAAAATAAAAACCAACCAGGCTATCCAGCCACGGTTAGTAGAACTTTGATGATAAATATGATTATTTTTAATTCCTTTTCTACCTAATGTAACTACTTGAGGAATAATAAACATCAATGCACCTAAAATACCTAGCCCGAAAGTGAGCCACCACATGAGGCCTTTATTCTCCACAATAAAACCATAACCAGATGCTTTCTTGATAGATGTAGCAAAATCATCATCACTTGCATATACCTTTTTGTCCCATTCTTTGTTTTTAGAATGCACGGCATTTGCTTTCTCAATACTTTCTGCTACTACAGTGGATAACGGCGTGTAACCAGCAAAATTTTTCCCTACAATTTTAGATTGAAGATCATCTATAAAGACCTCGCTTTTAATGCCTTGTTGTTCTATTAATTGGTCAAATCCTTGCTGATCCATCTTGAAGTTTCCTAAAAACGGCAAACTGACAAAGATTCCAAAACCTATTAAGAAAATGACAATACCTATATGTTGAATTGCTTTCATAAAGCGATAATTGTTGATTGTTGAAATTAATTAAGCAAAAATGCGTTTCCAGCTTTTCTTAACTGGTTGAATATTTTTGCCTCGTTGCTCATTGTAGTGTTTTACAATAGCATCTTCATGAACTTTATAAAACTCTGGATCAAAGTTGGCATCTTTCAAATACTCCATAACTTCATCTACTTTTTTGCCTTCCGTAAGCCAGCGGTCAAAAATCTCATGACGCATACGTATTCCAAAAGTGTTGATCCCTAAAAATTTCTCTGTGTCTTTATGAAAAGCCATAGTGACACAAATCATTTCTTTATCATGACGCCAGTGAAAATGCTCTTCAAAATCTGGTTTATTTCTGCCACTTACCCAACCATAGGTTTGATACTCTACATCCATAAATTTAGC
Organism: uncultured Flavobacteriaceae bacterium; assembly: GCA_964490235.1. Lineage (GTDB taxonomy): Bacteria > Bacteroidota > Bacteroidia > Flavobacteriales > Flavobacteriaceae > Nonlabens. Next base: position 1,722 of record CAZBCH010000091.1, read on the forward strand.
ACTGTTGAACCAGTGCCCAGGATTGTACTGCATAGGATTACCACAAATAGTTTGCGCAAGAACTTCTCCCATCATTCGTCCTGTGTACCACACTGCTTCAATAGGTCGTCTTCTACCTATCGCTTCACGCTGCTCTGCACAATCACCTATGGCATAAATATCTTTTACACTCGTTTCAAGCAATCTGTTAACCTTGACACCTTTTCCTAATTCAATGTCAGAATCTTTCAAGAAACTAATGTTAGGAGTAACTCCTGCAGTAAGACCTACCACGTCGCACTCTATGATTTCACCAGTTTCTTTGATTTTAACCGCTTTGCATCTACCGTTACCATCGTCTATAATTTCTTCTAGATTAGTGCTTAATCTTAGATCAATTCCATTTGCTAGAATCTCTTCATTTACTAGCGCGCTTTCTCCAGCAGGTAAAACACCATTCCAGAAACTATCTTCTCTAACAAGGAATGTTACAGGAATATGTCTTGAGTGCAGCATTTCTGCCATCTCGATTCCTATTAATCCGCCACCGACAATTACGGCACGTTTACAAACTTCATTATTAGGTGCGTTTTGTTCTAATTTTTCCAGATCTTGTTTGTGATAGAGTCCTTGAACACCATCCAGATCTTGTCCTGGCCAGCCAAATTTATTAGGAACACTACCAGTTGCGATGATCAATTTATCAAAACCCATGGTTTCGCCATTAGAAAAATGAAGCTGCTTTTCTTTTCCAGCTACCTTTTCTACCCAAGCTTTCTTTAATTCGATACGATTTTTCTCCCAAAACCAATTTTCATATGGCTGTGTGTGTTCAAATTTCATATGCCCCATATATACATACATAAGCGCTGTACGAGAGAAAAAATAATCGGTCGCGCCAGAAACAATCGTGATGCGTTTATCAGATTTTTTTCTAATGTGTCTCGCTGCTGTAACACCGGCGATACCATTACCTATTATGACTATATGTTCCATAAACCTAAAATTGGTTAATTATCAATTTACAAATCAATGATTTTGTGGTTTTGAATCCAAGGTGAATTGCACATTGCTTATGTTACATTCTTCCCTTTGTGTAGATGAATCCATTCCCAGCTAGCACAAGTATAACTATAATGTATCACATTAGTATCAGGTAAAAGCTGTTATGTGTTACGCTTTCGCGAAAGCGAGAACATTAAAAACACCTACATAATGATACAAACTGGCAAGACTATTGCTCATTTTATATCAAAGCGTTAAAACAAATATTAAATTCAGCTATTTTGATTAGTTTTATAAAAAAAGTAAGGGTTATGAGTACGCAGGAGTTAAAAGAATATATATCGGTAAACATTAAGAACATCAATGATGAGGATTTTCTTAAAGCCATCAAGACATTAGTTGAAAATAAGCAAAGTTCCAAAACGTCATTATATTCTGATGAAAATATAGATAAGCAAGTGACTGTTATAATGAAGGATAATCACGAATTATTGAAGCGTCTTGCAGAATGATCCGTGTAGAACAAGCGCTTAAAATACATGAATTACAAATTAAGATTTATGGCGGTGCTTCAGGAATTAGAGATAAATCACTATTAGAAGCAGCTTTAGCAAGACCGTTTGCTACTTTTGATGGTAAGGATTTGTATCCAAAACCTGTAGATAAAGCTGCCGCTATTTTAGAAAGCACATTAATTAATCATCCATTTGTTGACGGTAATAAAAGAACTGGTTATGTATTAATGGAATTGATTTTGAGAGTGAATGGATTGCGTGTAATTCTTAACCTAGAAGATCAATACGACTTCACGATAAAAGTAGCCGAAGGAAACATAAAAATTGAAGAAATTATTATATGGTTAAATAAGCATGTTATCGAGTTTAATACACTGTAAATTCATGAAAAAAATCCTATTCCTCCTTTTTGCGACAATCATAAGTTCTTGCAACTCAAAAAGTAAAGATCTTGTAGAAAATTTAAAAACAATTTCAGCGCCTGGAGAAGCAAAAATCAATGGTATCTCTTTAGTAGCGACTAACAACCCAATTACAGCTGCTCAAATAACACCACTTGCAGATTTTAACGCAAATTATACGGCTATCATTCCTTATGCATGGATGCGAGGTCTAGATGAACCAGAAATTTTCTATAGTGAAGATCGAGGCGATTGGGGCGAAAAATCCAATGGAGTAAAAATCACAAATCAGCTCTTAAACGATCAAGGTATACAAGCCATGATCAAACCACAATTATGGATAAGACGCGGCGACTATACAGGCAATATTAAGCTGACAAAAGAGGAAGACTGGCAACTATTAGAAAAAACCTATTCTAGTTACATCATGCGTTTTGTAAAAATAGCCGAAGAGAAGAATATACCACTTTTTTGTATTGGCACTGAGTTAGATTCTTTTGTGGACGCTAGACCAGAATACTGGAATAACCTCATCAAAGAAATTAGATCTATTTATAAAGGTAAATTGACCTATGCGGCAAACTGGGATAATTATAAACGAGTACATTTTTGGAATGACCTTGATTATATAGGTGTAGATGCCTACTTCCCGATGTGCGATCTTAAAACTCCTGATACTAAGAATATAGATGCCAGTTGGAAAAAATGGAAAGCAGAATTGGCTTCCGTATCTCAAAAGCACGATAACAAGAAAATTCTATTTACAGAATACGGTTACATAAGTGCAGACTTTGCTGGTCGCGAGCCATGGAAAAATGCTCCTAAAGAATATGAAGTGAATCAAGAAGCTCAAAAAATTCTTTATGAAGGGCTTTTCAAAAATGTATGGGATGAAGAATGGATGGCAGGCGGCTTTTTCTGGAAATACCATGCTGAAGATAGCCGCTGGCATGGCTTTGAAAAAAGATTTACACCTCAAGGTAAGAAAGCAGCACAAGTAATCACAGAAGCTTATGGAAAGTCGAGTTAGGAGTTAATTTTTAATGTTTAATTAAAATATTTATTTAATTATTAAGGAAAAAGCCGAATTCATTCGGTAAATAAAATGAACGCTGAAAGCGACAAAATAAATCCTCAGCGGCGGACTTCAGTCCGCTGTTGAGAATTGAGAATGAAAAATAAATCAATGTTTCCTAGCATTTTCAAATTGTGAAACAAAACATACATTTCCATTTCCATAAGGGTAGAATTAATTCTACCCTTATGGAAATGGAAATGTATGTTTTGTTTC
>CAZBCH010000092.1:0-8616 GCA_964490235.1 uncultured Flavobacteriaceae bacterium
GCATACATTTCTTCTGGGTGACAACTCAATATAAACACCTTTAGGCTTGGGAATTCCCTTTTGATCGATTTGATTGCAGTAATGCTGTTTAAATTGGGAATGTCGATTTCAAGAATCAGGATATCTACTTCGTTTTTCGATAAGAAATTGAGCAAATCGTTGCCATCGCTGATGTGACCAACAACGTCATAATTTTCTGCGGCTTTAAGAATAGAAGTGATCCCTTTACGCGTAATCGGATGATGATCTGCGATTAAAACTTTGTCCATTTTAAGTTGGTACTTATGCGTTAAAATCGGGGGATTTGATTTTGTTTATGCAAAGTACAAACAAAAATGGCGTCATTCCCTATTTTGAATTTTAAATCGACAAAAGGTTTAATTCATCAGATGAACGGGTATATTACATACCGGAATAGGGTTCATTTTATGAAGATTTGCACTATTTAGTTTTTTGTACAGGCTAAAAACACGTCGATCTTCTCCCTCAAAATCATCGGCTGTTTTTCCCATGTCGTCCTGACGCATCGCCCATTCTAATTGATCATAGCTCGCTCCGATTTGATCTTCATCTGTCCGATCGTCACCCCAGAGGCCATCGGTTGGTTGTGCATCTAGAATGCTTTGGGGAACGGATACTGCAGCGGCCAGTTGACGTACCTCAGATTTCATCAAGTCAGCGATAGGGCTGAGATCTACCCCTCCATCGCCATATTTGGTATAAAATCCTACACCAAAATCCTCTACTTTATTTCCTGTACCAGCAACTAGAAGTCCATTAACACCACCATGATAATAAAGAGTGGTCATCCTTAGGCGAGCTCTCGTGTTGCCTAAAGTTAGTTCTACTTGTGCACTATTTTCTATCGCCGGCATATTGGCTTTAAAAGTGTCAAAGACAGGTGTAAGATCGCTACGTACATCACTTACATTATCAAATCGTTGTTTAAGTTGTTTGATATGCTCTTGTGCTCTAGTCACATGATCATGATGTTGATGAATAGGCATCTCCACGCATAGTACGTCTAGTCCTGTCATAGCGCATAAAGTAGAGGTTACAGCACTGTCAATACCACCGCTTACACCTACAACGTATCCCTTAACTCCGGCTTTTTGAGCATATTCTTTTAACCATTTAACTATATGATCTGCTACTTTTTCTACTTTCATAATCGTATTTTTGCAAGCCTAAAAATAAAACAAATTATAGCGAGTTATAAGTATATGAAAGTTAAGATATTTAGAATGTTTTTTGTTCTCGCTTTCGCGAAAGCGTTAATATCATGCAATAATGAATCGCAGTTAGAGACTGAGATAAAAGCAATACCTCTAGATGTAGAATTGATTAAGTTTCATGAAGAATTTTCTAATGCTACCCCAGAAAACTTATCAAAGCTAAAAGCAGAGTATCCTTTATTCTTTCCTCAAAGAACGCCAGACAGTATATGGATTGCTAAATTAAGTGGTAAAGACACCATATATAATATTTTAGATAAGGCCGTAAAAGATGCTCAATTTAATTATACGCAGCTAGAAGAAGAAATAGAAGATGTAATGCGCCATGTAGTATATTACTTTCCTGATTTTAAACCTACACCTATAGTTACCGTGTTGTCTGAGGTGAATTATAGACAGAAGGTAATTCCTACAGAAGATCAATTGATTGTTTCTATAGACACATATCTAGGAAAAGATCATGAGTTGTATCTAGGAATTAATAAATACCAGAGAGAGAATTTAAATAGAGAGCAATTAGCTGCAGATGTTGCTCTTGCTTATTCCAGACTCTTTGTAGATCCTACTTTTGATCGTAGTTTACTGGGAAATATGATTTATCATGGTAAGTTACATTATTTACAAGAGCTTTTTTCTCCTAATGCTACTGGTGATCAACGATTCAATTTTACTCCAGAGAAATATAAATTTACAGTCGAAAATGAATCTCAAATGTGGCGCTATTTTATAGATAATGAACTGTTATACAAGACTGATTCAAAACTATTGTCTCGTTTTATACTTCCAGCTCCTTTTTCAAAATTCTATCTTGAAGTAGATCAACAAACTCCTGGTGGTGTAGGTCGCTACATAGGCTATAGAATGGTAAAATCATTCATGGAGAATAATGAAGTTTCTTTAGAGACGATGATACAATTAAATGCCGAAGATATTTTTGAGCGTTCTAAATACAAACCTTTACAGTAATGTCAAATAAAAAAACAAGATCCACAATAAAAATAGGAATTGAACTAGATGAAAATCGAGTTCCAGAACACATAAGATGGAGTGCGCCAGATGGTGGAGTAGATACCGCCGAAGCAAAAGCCATGATGGTTTCTATGTGGAATAGTGTAGAGAAAGAAGCCTTCCGTATAGATCTATGGACCAAAGATATGCCAGTAGATGAGATGCGTGTGTTTTTTCACCAGACACTAGTCTCCATGGCAGACACTTATCACCGTGCGACTAATGATGATAAGATGCGTGATACCATGATGGACTTCTGTGATTATTTCGCAGAGAAGCTTCATTTAAAAGGTGATCAATAAAAGATATTAATGTCTCAACCTTACTTTGATCATAAGTTATTGATAGAAATGGCATGGTATAAAATGCCATTCGGTGCGCATAAAGGCAGGTTTTTAAGTGAACTACCAGAGGCGTATTATGTCTGGTTCAGGCGTCAAGGGTTTCCCAAAGGTAAATTAGGAAATTATATGCAGTCTGTTTATGATATGAAAGTCAATGGAATAGAAGAGATGCTTAGAGAAATACGCAGAAACACAGTTAACGATAGACCGGTTTTTTAGATTGCAGCCACATTTTCAGTTACAGCGTGTTTCAATTGCGTTGTTTTTTAGGACAATGGTACCAGGTAATAAAGCTTTGTTGTTTTAAGTACAATTGCTATTTCAAGGATTCGTTAATGTTTTCAATATATCCTAGAAGTTCTTCTCTTCCTGTTTTATTGCTGGAGCTGGTTATAAAATAAGGAGGCATTTCTTCCCACATACCTTCTAGCATAAAGGTTTTATAAGCTTGTACATTTTTCTCTAAAGCTTTAGGTTTTAGCTTATCTGCCTTAGTAAATACAATACTAAATGGTATACCGCTTTCACCTAACCATTCCATGAACTCAATATCGATAGGCTGTGGATCATGTCGCACATCTACTAAAACAAAACCAGAGATCAACTGCTTACGTTGTTCAAAATACTTAGTGATGAATTTTTGAAATTTTGCCTTACTTGTTTTAGAAACTCGAGCATAACCATAACCTGGCAAATCAACAAGATGCCAAGATTTGTTAATTAAAAAGTGGTTAATAAGCTGGGTTTTACCAGGTCTACCAGATGTTTTAGCAAGATTCTTATGATTAGTCAGCATATTGATCAATGAGGATTTCCCTACATTGGATCTGCCTATAAAAGCATATTCTGGAATGCCAGAGTCGGGACACTTTTTGACATCCTGATTAGACATTATAAATTCTGCACTAGTGATTTTCATAAAACAAAGATACTATATAGAAAAGAGCTTGAGAATTTATAGTTACAATCATTATCTAATACGTAACATTGAGGTGAAGTGTATTTAAAGACCTCGCTTTTGAAACCAACCGTATAAGATTTCATTGAACTCATCTGGATGTTCCATCATGGCCGCATGCCCACATTTATCAATCCAGAATAGATCGCTATCGGGCAATTTTTCATGAAATTCTTCTGCTACATTTGGTGGTGTCACATTATCTTGTTTACCCCAAATTATACAAGTAGGAGTAGTCATTTTAGGAAGATCCTTTGCCATGTTATGTCTTATGGCACTCTTTGCAATCGCAAGTGTTTTGAGAAGCTTATTACGATCATTCACCGTAGCAAATACTTCATCAACAATCTCTTTTGTTGCAACTGCCGGATCATAAAATACATCTTGACTTTTTTCTTTGATGTATTCATAATCACCTTTTTTAGGATAACTTGCGCCCATAGCACTTTCATATAATCCAGAACTACCAGTAATAATGAGTGCTTTAATTTTCTCAGGAAAAAGTTTTGTGGTTACTAGACCTATATGACCGCCTAGAGAATTACCTAGCAAGATGACTTCTTTCCATCCTTTATGTTCAATAAAAGCGTTGATGTGCTTTGCAAAGGTCCCTACACTAGTCTTGATTAAAGGCGTCGTGTAAAGCGGTAAAATAGGAACGACAATTTGATAACCCTTAGGTGGAAAAAAATCAATAACTCCTTCAAAATTACTTAAACCACCCATTAATCCATGTAGGATTATGATAGGAGTTCCTTCACCACTAGTATAATATTCAAATTTGCCTTCTTTGATGAGATCGTGCGTCATAAAGTAATTCTAAGCCGCAAATATAGTTGTTTTGATTCAAGCTTAGATAGAGTTTATTACATGATTTTAAAGAGATCAATTTTGAAAATAAGATTTTTCATGGTGATAGTTACGCTTTCGCGAAAGCGAGATCATCAAGAATCTCTACAACTGTAAGCTCTCTTTAAAATGTTAATAACTAAGGTAGTTATTCAGAAAAGAGTGCATTTATCAACAAAGTGGTAAAATGTGGTAAAAAGTGGAGTTAATTTTCATATTTTTGATTGAGATAGCAAAAAAGGCTATTTATAAATGATCAATTTCATAGGAACATATGAGTGTAAGGCAGACGCCAAAGGGCGTTTCATGATGCCAGTGGCTTTAAAGAAGCAGCTGTCGCCTGTCATGCAGGAAGGTTTTGTTTTAAAGAGAGCGGTATTCCAGCCTTGTTTAGAGCTTTACCCTATGAAAGAATGGAATAAAATGATGGAGAAATTAAATGGGTTAAACCGTTTTAATAGAAAGCACAATGCTTTTATACGTCGTTTTACAGCTGGAGTAAAAACTGTTGAGGTAGATGCAAATGGACGATTACTCATTCCTAAAGATCTCATAACCATTGCAGGAATAACCAAAGAGGTTACCGTCTCTAGTGCGGTGAACATTTTAGAAATATGGGATAAAGAAAAGTACGAAGCGGCTATTGATGACTCGCTTGATGACTTTGCTGATCTCGCTGAAGAAGTAATGGGAAATGACACAACCGATCTCTTATCATAATCCGGTTCTTTTAAAAGAAACTGTAGATGGATTAAATATCCATCCGTCTGGTGTATATGTAGATGTCACCTTTGGTGGTGGTGGGCATTCTAGAGAAATTCTCTCTCGATTAGGTCCTGAAGGAAGACTTTTTGCGTTTGATCAGGATGTTGATGCTCTTGAAAATGCTATTGATGATGAGCGTTTTACTTTGATTAATCAAAACTTTGGTTATATGAAAAGGTTCTTAAGGCTTTATGGCGTTAAGGAAGTTGATGGAATATTAGCAGATTTAGGTGTAAGCTCGCACCAATTTGATGAAGCCTCAAGAGGATTTTCTACCAGATTTGATGCAAGACTAGATATGCGTATGAATCAAGAACAAGATCTAGACGCTGTAATAGTTGTTAATCAATATGAAGAAGATGATCTAGTGCGCATTTTTAAGGAATATGGCGAATTACGTATAGCACCAAAACTAGCTAGGAAAATAGTTGCAGCTAGAAATGATAATGCTATAAAGACAGTCGCACAGCTCAAAGAAATTTGTGAGCCTTTAGTTCCAGAACGTATTCACCACAAAATAATGGCTCAAGTTTTTCAGGCAATACGTATTGAGGTGAATAAGGAAATGGAGGTGTTGTATGATTTTTTGAAACAAGCAGAAGAAGTTTTGAAAATAGGAGGAAGACTGAGTGTTATTTCTTATCACTCATTAGAAGATAGGCCGGTAAAGCGATTTATGAGAAATGGGCTTTTTGAAGGTGAGCCAGAGAAAGATGTTTTTGGGAGAATCAGTGTTCCTTTTAAAAAAATCGGAAAGCTCATTATACCATCAGCACAAGAAATTAAATTGAACAATAGAGCTAGAAGTGCAAAGTTGCGCATCGCAGAAAAAATTGATAGAGAATAAATGGCTTCCAAAGTTTATGACATATTAAAGGGTAGCTTTTTAACCAGTGAGGATGCTTTTAAAAACTGGCGTTTCATCTTGTTTGCAGCTTTTCTAGCCATTATTATGATTTACACAGGTCACAGCTACGAGCGTAAAGTACATAAGCTTGCGGCTTTAAATGAAAAAGTAACTGAATTGCATAGTGAATATACTGATCTTGAAAGAAGATTGATGTTCATGCAAATGGAGTCTACTGTAGCAAAACAAATAGAGAAAAAGGGTATTGCTCCGGCAAAGAATCCGCCACAAAAAATAATTATTGTTAAGGACATAAATGGCAACGACTAGTAAAAATATACTTAATAAGATGTACCTCGTAGGAGCGCTATTCTTTGTAGTAGCCTTATTAGTCGTGGTGCAAATTATTAATATCCAGTTTGTAGAAGGTGATTCTTATAGAGCTAAGGCAGAGCATAGTGTTTTTAGAAATGATACGATTCCATCCACTAGAGGTAATTTGTATGATGCAAACGGTCAACTACTAGCTACATCAATAAGTAAGTATGATATACGATTCGATGCCCTTGCTCCATCTCTTAAAGATTTTAATGACAGCATTGCACCTCTAGCCGAGGCTCTTGCCAAGAAATTTTCAAAGTCAAAGGATTATTTTCTACAGAAATTACGTAAAGCGCACAGCAACCGTAATCGCTATATGTTAATTGCAAAAAACCTTAATTATGGAGATTATAAAGAAATTAGAGAATTCCCATTATTCAATAAAGGTCCATATCGCGGAGGTTTGATCGTAGAAAGAAGAGTGGTGCGTGAGCATCCTTTAGGTAAAATGGCTGAAAGGATTGTAGGTTATGATCGCAAAGGAAGTGCCCCTGTAGGATTAGAAGGTGCTTTTGCACCTTATTTAAGAGGAAGTGATGGTGTGCGTCTTGAGCAAAAAATAGGTAAAAATCAATGGAAACCTATTAATAGTGAGAATCAAGTAGATCCTAATGATGGTTATGATGTCTATACTACTATAGATGTAAATATGCAGGATGTGGCGCATCATGCTTTATTAGAACAATTAGAGTATTATGAGGCAGACCATGGTACTGCCGTTGTTATGGAAGTGGCTACTGGAGAAATAAAAGCGCTTTCTAACCTAGGTCGTGGCAAAAGCGGTAAGTACTTTGAAAAGCGCAATTATGCTGTCTGGGAATCTCATGAGCCTGGATCTACTTTTAAGTTAATGAGTGTCGTGGCTGCATTAGAAGATAAAGTAGTAGATACAAGTACAGTTTTTGATACAAAGAATGGTAAGATTTCTTACTATGGAAGAAATGTAAGAGATTCTAAATATGGTGGCTATGGTAAGATAAGTGTTGCAAAAGCTTTTGAAGTTTCTTCTAACACTGCGCTAGTACAGATGATTCAAAATAATTACAAGTCTAATCCAGAGGATTATGTTGATCGTTTGTACAGTATGAATCTTAACGATGTCCTTAATCTACCTATAAAGGGAGAAGGAAAGCCTATAATCCCTCATCCTGATGATAGTAACTGGAGCGGTCTTTCTTTACCATGGATGGGATTTGGTTATGGAGTCCAACTGACACCATTACAAACTTTAACTTTTTACAATGCTATTGCAAACAATGGTGTCATGGTTAAACCTAGACTTATAAAGAAAGTAAAGTCTAAGGATCGATTAGTTGAAGAATTTGATAGAGAGATTATCAATCCTGCAATTTGCTCTCAAACTACAGTTGATAAAGTAAAAGTGATGATGGAAAATGTGGTAAAACGTGGTACCGCAGATAATCTTTATACTGAAAATTTTTCCATGGCAGGTAAAACAGGTACTTGTCAAGCAGAGTATTGGATAAAACCAGGTAATTATATTGCCTCTTTTGCTGGTTACTTTCCGGCAGATACTCCTAAGTACAGCTGTATTGTTGTGATACATAGGCCTAATGTTAAAAAAGGCTATTACGGTAATATCGTGGCAGGTCCAGTTTTTAAAACCATAGCGCAGAAGATATATACCAATAATCCTTTGATTGATGAAGTAGAAGTCAAGCAATTGATACCAGAGCAAATAGTAAAGTCTAATAGCTTGTATTTAGAAAAAACTCATAAGCAATCAGAAAGTGGTTCAAGAAGAGTACCTAACCTTATAGGAATGGAGGCGATGGATGCCATCGCTTTAATTGAAAATCTAGGAGGAACAGTTGTTCTTAAAGGTAAGGGAAAAGTAGTAGCTCAAAATTTAAAAGTTGGAACAGAGTTAAGTCCTGCTCAAAAAGTCATATTGACGTTATCATGATGATTCTTAAAGACATATTATATAAAGTAAGCCTGGACATAGTCATAGGTGCTACTGATATTGCAATAAATGAAATCCAATTTGACTCAAGATTGATTCAAAAAGGTGATGTTTTTGTAGCGCTCAAAGGTACTGTTGTTGATGGACATGAATATATAGAAAAGGCTGTCTCCAAAGGAGCAACAGCTATTATTTTAGAAGAATTACCAGATTATCAAGATGAGTCTGTTACTTATGTTAAAGTGAGTAACGCTCATAATGCTTTAGCATTGATGGCTGCAAATTTTTACGATAATCCTTCA
>CAZBCH010000093.1:0-6119 GCA_964490235.1 uncultured Flavobacteriaceae bacterium
ATGTTTACTTCTAGAGCAGAGTATAGGACGCTATTAAGACAAGATAATGCTGATTTACGACTGACTCCGCGTGCGGTGGAATTGGGAATTGTTACAGAAGAAGCATTAAAACGTGTAGAGCGCAAACAGAGTGAATCAGAAAAGATGGTTCAGTTTTTACGAGATACGAGTTATGACTTCAATGAGATGAATCCTCTTCTCGAATCAAAAGGAAGTAAAAAAGTAACTCAAAATGATAAATTATTTAAAGTTTTTTCTAGACCTCAAATTACTTTAGAGGATATTAAAACTATTTCTCAAGTAAAAAATTATTTAGAAGAGAATGAATTAAATGATGATATTCTTGAACAAGTAGAAGTTCACGTAAAGTATGCTGGTTATATTGATAAAGAGAAAAACAATGCCGATAAATTACATAGATTAGAAAATGTAAAGATTCCGGCAAACTATGATTTTAAAAGTATCAAATCTCTCTCGTTTGAGGCTAGAGAGAAATTAACTAAAGTCCAACCGGTAACAGTTTCTCAGGCGAGTCGTATTTCTGGAGTTTCTCCTAGTGATATTTCTGTGTTATTAGTTCATATGGGTCGATAGTTTCACGTGAAACAATTTATGAATTTGGAGTTTTCTAAACATTTTTTACAGCTTAAGGATTACTTTTTGACCTATGAAGAGTTTGATCTTTTCATTGATCCAGAAACAGAATTAATTAAAACCACTCCACAGCCAGAAGATTTAGATCGTTACTATGAAAGTGAGGATTACCTTTCTCATGATGATGGTCAAGATTCATTTTTTGCGAGATGCTATAATTTTGCAAAAGGATTCAATCTCAAATCCAAAACTTCTCTAATAAAGAAATTTGCTAAAAATGGATCTGTATTAGATATTGGTGCTGGAGTAGGAGATTTAGTCTTAGCACTTAAAAATTCTCATATAGATGCAACTGGTTTTGAGCCTAGCGATAAAGCAAGAGCGGTTGCAAAAAATAAAGGCATTGATTTAAAAGTAAGTTTAGATGAATTAAATCCCAATAGTTTTAATTTAATATCTATGTATCATGTTTTAGAACACGTACCAGATATTGAAAAACAAAAACAACAGATTTTACAACTGTTAAAGCCCAAAGGTGTTTTGATTCTTGCTCTACCTAATTATAAATCATATGACGCAAAATTTTATGGAAGATATTGGGCTGGTTACGATGTACCACGACATTTATTTCATTTCAATAAAACAGCAGTAAAAAATATTTTTATTAAAGAATTTGAAATAATTGAAACACAACCGATGTGGTTTGACAGTTTTTACGTTTCTATTTTATCTGCTAGGTATAAAAACTCCTTTTCACCATTTCTTTCTGGAATTCTCATTGGTTTGCTTTCTAATTTGAAAGCTGTCTTCACAAAAGAGCCTAGTTCAATTACTTATGTGTTAAAAAAACGTTTTTAAAGCATTTTAAAAGCCTATTTCATTTGAGGCTATAAAATTGTATATCGCTTCTTTTAAAAACGCCTCAAATCGCTTTATTTTAATTCAATTTCAATAGATGTATATTATAGGATTTTATAAAACGATAGTTATTTATAATTCTATTAAATGAAGCCCCAAAATACTTATTAAAAAGTAAATTCCTATTTGAGCAGCTCCTTGATAATCTTTTGCAATCCGTAAACCGCATAGAAGAAATAGGAGCAAAATTGCCGATGTCACAAATGCATATTGCAATACTATTTTGCTCTCTAAGTAGATAAAAGAAATATTTCCATAAAGAAGCAGAAGAATGGATGACACTTCTGCGATTATTATTACATAAATAGAAAAGAGAATAAAACTGCTAGAAAGCTTTCCTTTAAACAATTTGTTGTAATACTTAATTGTTCCATTCCATTCCTTAATTTTTTCAAAAACAGAAAAGAAATAAGTGATACAAAGAAATGCAGAAATAAGAACTATCGAAGCGGAATTGACAAATGGCATATACTTAGAATTACTTAGCGTGTAAAATACGCGTCATTCCTATGCTTAAATCGGTAAGTACTATTTTACCATTTGCATTACGTTCTATGTGATAAATCGCATCTTGCAGCTGCTTTTGTACTTCAAGCATGCGATTACCATCAACAAAAGGAGCAAATTTGCTCAATTCAAAACCACTTTGAGGCGATAAATAAACCGCACTTTCTGCTTTATAGTTTTTAAGCATCGCTTGTCTAAAGAATTCTATACAATAATTTAAAAAACGGATTTGGGTTTCTCTATTCACTGCAGCGATCGTATTAGCCCAATTCATCAAGTCGTTGATCGCAGTCATTTTGGACTTGGCAACAAATGCGGTTCTTACCCATTGCACAAACCATTCTTCAAATTGCAAATCTTCAGCACTGTTTTGTGAGAATTGTACCGCTTTACGATAATCTCCATCAGCTTGTCTTGCGATTATAGAACTTTGACTTTCAGTTAATTGTAGATTTTTTTGAAGTCCTCGAGCGATAACCGCAGCATTCAATTTAGGTACATTTATGATCTGGCACCTGGATTTAATGGTATTGATAATGCGATCGTCAGATTCTGCTACTAATAAAATGATAGTATTTGCCGGCGGTTCTTCAATTAGCTTTAATAATTTATTAGCTGCTTCAGTGTTCATTTTATCGGCTCCCCAAACGATCAAAACTTTATATCCACCTTCGTAAGCTTTCAGACTTAGCTTTTTCATGATAAGCTGCGCCTCAGCAACTCGTATTTCGGCATTTTTTTTCTCGATATCAATGGCTTTGTACCAATCTGGTAAGCTACCATAACTGTTGGTCTTTACAAATTCTCGCCACTCTGCTAAGAAAATATCAGATGTTGCCTTGCTACTGCTACTTCCCACGCTGGCAGGCATAGGAAAGGAGAAATGCAAATCAGGATGTGCTAGATTATTTAGTTGAGCATGACAGCTAGATGAGTTATTCCTACATAAAATATCTCGTGCATAAGCAATTGCAAGAGGTAAAACTCCACTTCCTGTAGGCCCTACAAATAATTGAGCGTGTGCAATACGGCTATTTTCTACCGTAGATTGCAAGTGCTTCTTTATGTGATCTAATCCTAAAACATCTTGATACTGCATGCTGCAAATATAAGTGGATCTCATGTTTTTAAAACAACATAAATGATGGGCCCTTTTGCATCAAATACTGTTGCTCTCTTTAATGTTGTCCTATTTGAAATTTTTCCTTTAGGTCAGATTGCTATATAACAAAAGGAGTTTTAGCACCAGCAAAACCTTGCAACAAAAGATTCTTTAGTTAACGATAACGTTATTGTAATTACATATCCATTATATTTGTTTTTAAACCCATTTGAAACACATAGAATGACTATAGAACAAATCAATTTTGAAAATAAAAAAGCATTAATACGAGTAGATTTTAATGTCCCATTAGACGATGATTATAACGTTACTGATGCCACAAGAATTCAAGCTGCAAAAGACACTATTATTCATGTTTTAGAGAATGGTGGCTCTGTTATTCTAATGTCCCATTTAGGGCGTCCTAAAAATAACGAAGAAGAATTTTCATTACGACATGTTTGTGCAAAAGCAAGTGATATTCTAGGTGTTCAGGTAAAGTTTGTAGAAGATTGCATAGGTGCAGCGGCTCAAGATGCTGCGCAAAAACTTGAATCAGGAGAGGTTCTATTACTAGAAAATCTCAGGTACTATAGTGAAGAGACTGCTGGTGATGCCGCTTTCGCGAAAGCGTTATCAAAACTAGCCGATGTCTACATTAACGATGCCTTTGGTACTGCACATAGAGAGCACGCAAGTACTGCCGTAATTGCCCAATATTTTGAAGAAAAATGCTTCGGGATGCTCATGAATAGAGAGATAGAAAGTCTTGATAAAGTGATGGAAACTCCAGAAAGACCACTAGTGGCTATTTTAGGAGGTGCAAAAGTTTCTTCAAAAATTACCGTAATAGAAAACATTCTTAGCAAAGTAGATGACTTGATCATCGCTGGCGGGATGGCATATACATTCATTAAAGCACAAGGTGGTAAGATAGGAGATTCACTTGTGGAGGATGATAAACAAAAGTTAGCTTTAGAAATTCTTGAAAAAGCAAAAGAAACACAAACAAACATTCATTTACCTGTAGATGTGGTTACAGCAAGTGACTTTTCAGAATTCGCAAATAAAGATCAGGCTGCGATCGATAACATTCCAGACGGCTGGATGGGACTGGATATAGGTGAAAAATCTAGAGAAAACTTCCATCAAGTACTTCAAAATGCCAAAACCATTTTATGGAATGGACCAGCTGGTGTTTTTGAAATGGAGCCGTTTTCTAAAGGAACGATTGCCTTAGGAAACTCTATTGCTATGGCAACAAAAAACGGTGCGTTCTCGTTAGTAGGTGGCGGCGATAGTGTGGCTGCAGTAAAGCAATTTGGTTTTGAAGATCAAGTAAGTTATGTGTCTACCGGTGGTGGTGCGATGCTAGAGATGCTAGAAGGAAGAACGCTTCCTGGTATTGCTGCAATGAATAAATAAACATTTAAAATTCCAGTTAAATACCTATTATAATTAAATTTTTAGAATCAGATGCTAGCTAGATATTTAATATTTGGTGCATCTGGTCTCTATAAATTATTAAAATACACTATGTATAAATACTTCCTATTTTTCCTTATTGCTATTTACATACTGCCTACTACAGCACAAGTAGTAGAGCAAGATTCTACAAAAACACAAGGTAAAGTAGTCACTTATGAAGAATACAAAAGACAGCAAACTCAAAAAGATTCTTTAGAAACTGAAACCACACTTTCTGTAGAAATTCCTGTTCAAGAAATAGTGGTAGATACTACAGTTTCAGGAACACCTTTAAAAGTATTTCCAGAGGTAGATGATTTTGATGAGAAGTTGCTTAATGAATTGTACAATAATGATTTATACGATTACATGTATGATGAGATCGTACAAATGGATTATAGTGAGACCGTAAATCAACAGCTTCCTACAGATACGCTTAAGGCAAGACTTGCGATCATCAACGAGACCACTCCGTTTCAGATTGATTACAACCCTATTTTAGAGAAATTAATCAATAAGAAATTGAGTTATCAGCGTGTTTACATGGAGCGATTAATGACTCTAAGCGATTATTATTTTCCACTATTTGAACCTTATTTAGATCAGTATGATATACCGCTAGAGATGAAATATCTAGCCGTTGTAGAAAGTGCGTTAGATCCACGTATTAAAAGTCGAGTAGGAGCGACAGGTTTGTGGCAATTTATGTTTACAACGGGCCGCAATTATGATCTAGAAGTAAATTCTTATGTAGACGAGCGCATGGATCCTATAAAATCTACACAAGCAGCCTGTAAGTTTATGCGCAGTTTGTACAATATTTATGGAGATTGGGATCTGGTTCTTGCGGCTTATAATTCAGGACCGGGAAACGTAAATAAAGCTATACGACGCAGCGGTGGTTATAAAAACTATTGGAATATACGTCCGTATTTACCTCGAGAAACGGCTGGTTACGTTCCAGCGTTTCAAGCAATGATGTATTTATTTAAGTACGCACCAGAGCATGGTTTCCAGCCGCAACAAACGATTTACAAAAGCATTGCTACAGATACGATTAGGGTAAAAAGAACCATATCATTAGAACATGTAGCACAATTTACAGATCAAGACCTTGAGGTCATACAGTTTCATAATCCATCATATAAACTGGATATCATTCCAGTGGTTAAAGGAAGAAACTATAGCTTACGATTGCCCATAAGAGATGCTGCAAAATTTGTTAGTAATGAAGATGCTGTGTACGCTTTCGCGAAAGCGGAATTTGAAAAAAAAGAAAAGCCATTACCAGAGCTTCTTAAAGCAGAAAGCAGGACAGTTTATAGAGTGAAAAGTGGCGACTACTTAGGTAAAATAGCAAATCGTTATGGTGTGCGCGTCAGTCAAATAAAACGATGGAACAGTTTAAGAAGCAATAACTTAAGCATAGGACAGAAGTTGTATATTCATTCTAGAAATCCGATTACGAGCTCCAATTCAAATTCTACTAAAACACCTGATACATACAAAGTAAAAAGCGGTGATAGCTTGT
>CAZBCH010000094.1:0-4514 GCA_964490235.1 uncultured Flavobacteriaceae bacterium
AGTTATCAAAAAGCAATTAATCAATACAAAGCTCAATACAAACATTTTATTCATACTGAATATGGTGGAAGTAGTCATCTAGGACGTCACACAGAAAATCCAGTCAATGGTGAAGGAGCCATTAAAGCAGATGGTTGGGAAGAAGCTATAATACAAACTGATGTGGCTAATATCGCCCAAATAGGTGACTGGAGTGAAAACTATATGGTTGATCTGTTTGACTGGCATTTACGTATCTCAGAAACAGACTCTACTTTTATAGGTAATGCTCAATGGGCGTTCAAAGATTTTGGAACACCGCTAAGGCCAGAAAATGATATTCCATATATCAATCAAAAAGGACTCGTAGACAGAAATAATAATCCAAAAGATTCCTTCTATGTCTTTAAAAGTTATTGGAGCGATGAGCCCTTTGTTTGGATAGAATCACATACCTGGACAGAACGTCAAGGTCCTAAGGGAACCCAACGTGAAATAAGTGTTTATTCAAATGCACCAGAAGTAGAATTTTTTATCAATGGTCAATCTTTAGGAACTAAGAAAAAGGACATTTCTAAATTCCCAGCATCTGGATTAACATGGAAAGTAGATTTTAAAGAAGGAAAAAATAAGTTGAAAGCTGTAGGGACTACTAATAAGGATAAACAAGTAAGCGATGAATTAGAAGTCAACTATAGATTTACTAAAAACGGTAAAGCCAAAGAGCTTATTCTAGAATCTGAAAAACTAAATAATGGTAATTACTTAATTACTGCGACAGCAATGGATGGTGATGGGTTACGTTGTTTAGACTATGAAGAACGCGTGTATTTTCAAGCTTTGTCAGGTGGTACGACTTTGAAAAGTTTAGGGACACCTACAGGTAGTGAGTCCATAAAAATGGCAAATGGAAAAGCAAGTATAGAGATTGTACGTGACGACAGTGGTAAAGAATTAGAAGTAATGGTTTTGAACCAAAGCTTTAAAGGAACCTATCTAGTAATAAATTAAAAATAATGAGTTAAAATGTCCTACATACGTAATACTGAGCAGGATTTTTTATTTCTAAAAGAGAATAACTCATCTTTGCATTCTTATATGAAAACTGACCTTAAAAAAGCCATAATATTTATGCTATTGAGTACACTGGCTTTTGCGGTGATGAATGGTGTTGTTAAATATTTAGATGGTTTTAATGCTTATGAGAAAGTGTTTTTCCGATCTCTAGGAACATTGATATTTACGATGCCCTATCTCATTTATAAAAGAATACCGTTGCTAGGTAATAAACGTGTCCTACTGATTGCACGTGGTATTATAGGAGCGATATCACTTATTCTATTTTTTCTCTCATTAAAATATTTACCAGTAGGAACGGCCGTTACGTTAAGATATATGTCACCAATTTTTGCAGCAATTTTTGCTGTGATATGGCTTAAAGAAACCATTAAGCCATGGCAATGGTTGTTCTTTATAATGGCTCTGTCAGGTGTGTTCATACTTCAAGGGTTTGATGGCGCAACAAGTTTAGTAGGGTTACTTTTGGTGCTTACATCAGCTTTGTGCATGGGACTTGTTTTTGTTGTAATTTCTAAAATTGGTAAACAAGATCATCCTATGGTCATCATCAATTATTTTATGATCATTGGAACAATTTTAGGTGGTTTATTAGCGCTTAACGATTGGAAAACACCAGTAGGCAATGAGTGGTTTTTACTATTAGGACTAGGTGTAGTAGGTTTTATAGGTCAATTATTTATGACTAAATCATTTCAGATTGCGTCAACAAATCAAGTTGCTCCACTCAAATATTTGGAAGTCATCTTCACAGTAATTATCGGTGTAGTTTGGTTTTTAGAAATTTATACAATTTGGTCTATAGTAGGTATTCTTTTAGTTATTACTGGACTTGTACTTAACATTCTATATAAAGCTAGTTTAAGTAAGTAAATTAGTACGTTTATGCTTTCGCGAAAGCAAAATTCTTAAAAACATCCGTTTAAAATAATCAATTAGAAAATAAAAGCTACAAGTTGCTTGCAATTCAGCAGTGAAAACCTTTATTTTGGGCAACCAGATTGGTTAACCAATTTTAATCGCAATCGATTTCGGTTAAAATATGGGACTTTAGGACTAAATCAATTTCATGATAAATAGACTACTATTCCTTTTTATTGCAATAAGTTTTATCGCATGTCAAAAGCAACAAATTACTAATGGTAATGAATCCTCAGCTCAATTACTGTTAACCTCAAATGGTATGGATTTTTTCCAGAGTCCTAAAAGCGACTTAGTAGAGAATACAACTAGACAACTAGAGATTCAGGTAAAAGAAATTCTTGAAAGTCCGATTGAAGTTCCTCAACCGGTTGATGCAGGTGGTGGATATTCTCACGAAAAGCATAAAAGAAACTATTCTGATTTATATCGTGTAGCCATCTCTTATAATGTAAACCCTACAGATCAAAAACTAGCTTATGTAAAAGAGATGTTTACTGGTTATGCATCGATGTATCCTACGTTGGGTATGCACCCTAAGGCTAAAGAAAATCATCCAGGTGGTAAACTATACTGGCAAGGGCTTAATGAAGCAGTGACATTATTTTATATGATTCAAGCATATGACATGACACGTGAATTTATGACTGATGAAGAGCGTACAAAAATAGAGACTGATTTATTGCGTCCTATGGCAACGTTTTTAAGCGTGGATAGTTATGATGTATTTAATAAAATTCACAATCATGGGACATGGTCTGTTGCTGCTGTAGGCATGACAGGTATGGTATTGGGCGATGATGATATGATAGATCGATCTATTTATGGAAGTAATAAAGATGGTAAAACAGGTTTTATAGCACAATTAGATCATTTATTTTCAAGCGATGGATTTTATAGTGAAGGTCCTTACTACCACAGGTATGCTATTCTACCTTTTATTGCTTTTGCAGAGGCTATAGAGAACAATCGACCAGATGTTAAGATTTTTGAACATAGAGATGGAATTTTAAGAAAAGCCGTGACAACCTTACTGCAGCTTACAGATGAGCAAGGCCGCTTCTATCCTATAAATGACGCTATTAAAAGTAAAACATGGGAAAGCGATGAAGTCGTATTTGCAACAAACATTGCTTATAAACAATATAAAGACGCATCCTTATTACCTGTTATTAAAATAATGAATAAAATATCATTAACAGATGCTGGTGCGATTGCAGCAAATGCTATTACTGATAGTACCGAGGATTTTTATGAAAGACCTAGTATGTTCATTGCAGATGGAGTAGAAGGGAACAGCGGTGGACTATCTTTAATGCGCAGTCCTCAAAAAACAGCAGGACAGTTACAGGCTGTACTTAAATTCTCTACTCAAGGTATGGGACATGGACACTTTGATCGATTGAGTCTTTCAGTTTACGACCATGGTAATGAAATTATCCCTGATTATGGAGCTGCCAGATTTTTAAATATAGAAACTAAAAGAGGTGGACGCTATTTGCCAGAAAATAAAACTTATGCTCAACATACTATCGCGCATGGTGCTGTGGTACTGGATGAAAAATCACAATATAAAGGAAACGTAAAATATTCAGAAGAGCATGTTTCTCAACTCGTTAAAAACGATATGAGTAATGATCGATTACAAGTTACCGTTGCAACAGACACAATGGCTTATAAAGGCACAAAGCTATCTAGATCTATTACTATGATTAACGATACAGATATTTCAAACAGGCCATTTATAATCGATTTATACCATGTAGATTCTAGTACTGGACATCAAATGGATTTAAATTACCCTTTCTTTGGTGATATCATAGACACACAATTTGATTACACCAGACCAGCTAATAAAACTGTTCTAGGTAAAGATAATGGATACAACCATTTAGAAGTTTTAGCAAAAGGTTCTCCACTTGCTAACCATACAAATTCACAATTCACATTTTTACAGGCACAGCGCTTTTATAGTATCACTAGTGTGACAAATTTTGATACAGAGTTGTACATCACACAAACTGGTGCAAATGATCCAGAATTTAACCTTAATCTACAACGTCAGTATTTAATCAGACAGCCATCCAGTAGTAAAAACCACACATTTGTAAACATTATAGAACCTCATGGATTCTTTAATCCTATTCAAGAAACAGTAACATTTCCTAAATCTGTATTCTCAGATTTATCACATGAGAAGCAAGGTGACTATGATATTGTGAGCTTTAAAGTAGGAGAAGAGACGTATTTATATACGCTTTCGCGAAAGCGTGATCAACAAACAAATCATACAATAACATATAATGGTAAATCTATCAGTTGGGATGGACCGCATCAATTAATTAAATTATAATCATGAAAAGATTTAGTGAAAAATACATTTTAACAGACCAGATGGAATGGGAAAATTTAGGAGGTGGCGTACCTCGTAAATTTTTCGGCTATGACAACCAGATCATGATGGTTCAACTAAAATTTGAAAATGGTGCAGAAGGTGCACCACATTAACATCTTCATACCCAAACTACTTATGTAGC
>CAZBCH010000095.1:0-18398 GCA_964490235.1 uncultured Flavobacteriaceae bacterium
GTTTCTCAAGTAGGTGAAGGAGCTGGAAACCCACAAACTGATGGTGGTAGCGCGACCGAAATGCCTAACAAAGGTAAGATTACTGCTTCTATGCGAGAATACAAATATCGTAATGGTGCAGATAGTGAGATCTTACGTAAAAAAGTTCAGGAAGCAGTTCAAGGAAAATTTCCTGGTATAGCTATAAGCGTCGAGAAAGATGCGGCAGGTCCTCCGGCAGGATATCCTATTAATATTGAACTTCAAGGTGACGATTATGAAGAATTAATAGTCACTGCAGAGCGTATGGTAAAATTTCTCAATGAGAAAAACATAGCTCCTGTTGATGAATTAAAAATTGATGTAAATAAAAGTAAACCAGCACTTCAGGTAAAGGTAGACCGTGAAAAGGCCGGTGAATTAGGAATAAGTGCTAGCCAGGTAGGAATGCAATTGCGCAGGTCTATTTTTGGTGAAAAAGCTGGTATCTATAAGAAAGATGGAGAAGACTATGACATTTACGTAAGATTCAATGAAGAGAATAGGTATGATCGTAGTTCTTTGTTTAATCAACGTATTACTTATAGAGATATGGCTACAGGACAAGTGCTAGAAATTCCTGTAAGTGCGGTGACTACACAAGAAAATGTTTCTGGATTTAGTGCTATCAAACACAAGGATAATCAAAGAGTAGTAACCGTTTATAGTGCATTGAAACCTGGTTATAGTGATGCTGGTGCAGCAGTTGCACAAATCCAAAATGAGATGCTAGACTTTGAAGGTCTGTCTGACGGTATTAAAATCGATTATACAGGACAATTAGAAGAACAAAATAAGCAACAAGCCTTTCTTATGACAGCCCTAATGGTAGGACTTTTGTTAATATTTTTCATCTTGATTTTTCAATTTGGAGGTATTTCAAAGCCTACAATTATTATGATTTCTATATTCCTGAGTTTTATAGGTGTGTTTTTAGGACTTATGGTAACAGGATGGCCATTTGTAATAATGATGACTATGATGGGAATCATATCGCTAGCAGGAATTGTTGTAAATAACAGTGTGGTACTTATCGATTATGTAGATATTTTAAAACTACGTAGAAGAGAAGAATTAGGAATAGATGATGACAAGCACCTCATTAGTAAAGAAGATTCTTTTAAAGCGATAGTACAAGCAGGTAAAGCCCGTTTACGTCCTGTATTGCTTACTGCGATCACAACTGTATTAGGACTTATTCCTCTAGCAATAGGATTTAATATTGATTTCTTCAGTTTGTTCAGTGAGTTTGATCCTAAAATTTATATGGGTGGTGATAATGTAATCTTTTGGGGACCACTAGCATGGACGGTAATCTTCGGTTTATTATTTGCGACCTTCTTAACGCTTATTATCGTACCTATTTTATTATATCTTGTACATAGAGCAAAGTTGAGATTTCAGCGATTTAAAAATCCTGAAAGAGTTGAAGAAACTCAAAAAATTACAGATGAGTTTGAAGAAGATCAACAAGTAGCATAACGATATTCTTTTGTTTACGCAAAAAAGGCATTTACCTATCGGTAAATGCCTTTTTTATTGTTTGTAGTTTTGATCTTTTATGAAGCTATAGTATCAATCCGATAGCTTTCTGAAGTGATTCAAACACCTATTATTAGTATTCTAATAGATAAAATACAATGTTCCATTCGAGATGTAGGATAACTATTCCGCTTTCGCGAAAGCGAAATTCAAACCAACTTTCTATTATGTCAAATTCTTATCAGTGGCATCAAACTCACGATAATACTGCTCTACAATATGAATGGTCTGATTCATCAAATCTCTAGTTTCTAATAGTAAACTGAAGTAAAGAGTGGTATTCTTAGGCGACTCTTCATCATCCTTAGTACGTTTTACCTGCTTATCTATCTTCTCATTTACTAACTCAATAAGCTGTCTTTTTTCTAAAATAATAGTCTCTAGGCTATTGAAATCTTTGGTTGCAAAAATCTCTTGCGCGTCATCAAAGATTTCATGAATACGCAATATGATCTCTTTAAGATCTTTAATTTGAGTAAACTTTAAGCTCTTGTGATTGTTACTGATGTGCTTATTACTAGACTTTGCAATGTAATCAAGTGATTGAGAGATATCCTGAAGATTACCTAGTACCTCAATGTAAAATTTACTTGCCCCTAAATTTTTCTCATCTAGGTTTTTAATAAAGAAATAAATGTTATCTCTTAAGACATCGATCTCACCAGATAATTTTTTACTTTCTTTTTTAGAGGTCTTTAATATCGTTAGGTCTTGCGCTATTAATCCATCTAATGTGTTCTTGTAGATGCGTTTAGAACGTTTAAAAACAGTTGCTACATTATCAGAACTCTCATTGATGATACCTTGAATAGTTTTGCTTTCGGCTTTTTTAAGCTCTTCTGTTTGTTCTTGTTTTTTCTGAGATTTTTTATGACCTATAAAACTGCGTATTAATAATAGAACAGCGAGCACTACTAGACCTACAACAGCATACATACCGCCTATATAAATGATGTATGCAAATAAAGCTGCTGCAGTAAAAGCACTAAAAGCTGTAAAAAACCATCCACCTATCACATTTAATACACCGGCAATTCTATAAACGGCACTTTCTGTTCCCCAAGCCTTGTCTGCTAATGAGGTTCCCATTGCTACCATAAAAGTTACATAAGTGGTAGACAGTGGCAACTTGTAAGAGGTAGCTACAGAAATTAATATACTTGCTACCATTAGGTTTACAGATGCTCTTACATAATCAAATGCTGGTTTATCTGCATGCTTAGGTACTATAACTGGTTCTGGTGCTTTCTCAAATCTAGAGCTGATGTAATTTGCCGTTTTTTCTGGAACAATGCGCTCTATTCCTTCTGCAGCTAATAGAGAGTAACGCACTAATAATCTAGAAAGAAAGTTAGACTGAAAACGCTCTGTACCAGAGTCTTGTCTTGCAAGATCTACAGAGGTTTTCACAACTGCCTGTGCTTTAGAAGAAAACCATAATGTTGCCACCATGATTAACCCAGCAGCAACCAGCAACCATTTATTAGATGGTAATTTGTTTCCTAAAAATGACATGTTGATCTCGCTAGCTTTAAGACCTGTACCTTCAGCAAATTCCCATGCTTGATAAGCACCTATAGGAACACCTATAAAATTCACTAAATCATTTCCTGCAAAGGCCATCGCAAGACCGAAGGTTCCTAAAATAATGATAAGCTTATAAATATCTAGTTTAAGAGTAAAAACATATATAAAACTTACAAGAGTCCAGAAAACAAATGTTACCCCTATAAAAGTATATACATCTGTAGAGGAAATGAAGTCTGTTACGTAGCCTAAATCAGCACCTTTTAAACCTTTAAAGATGATAAAATAAAACAAACTGGTTAACGATAAACCACCGAACAAGGCTGCCAGATAATTAGGTCTTTTCCTAAAATCAAACGTAAGCAACAATCTAGAGAAGAACTGTACTAATCCACCTATTACAAATGCCACGACTACTGATAGTAAAATACCTAGTATAATTTCAATTGCAGTATCTGTCGCTATATACTTACCTAGATTCAAAATCGTGTCACTGTCGGTTTGATTGATCTTTATAACAGACATACACACGGCTGCACCTAGTAATTCAAAAACTATGGAAACCGTTGTAGAAGTAGGTAAACCTAGACTATTAAAGAAGTCTAGCAGTAAAATATCAGTAATCATTACCGCCATAAAAATGATCATGACCTCATCAAAGTAAAATTCTCCTGGATTAAAAATACCTTTACGCGCAACTTCCATCATACCGCTAGAAGACATCGCTCCAAATGCAATACCTACACTTGCAATAATCATAATCGTCTTAAAACTAATAGCTTTAGAGCCTATAGCGCTATTTAAGAAATTCACTGCATCATTGCTTACTCCTACTACAAGATCTGTAATAGCAAGTCCAGCAAGTATAATAAGCATGTATATATAAATATCAGACATTTACTTAGTTTTTATTCAGTCTGCAAAAGTCGGTTATATCGATAGATTAAATGTTACGCTACTGTTATGAATGAGGTTACCGCTTTCGCGAAAGCGGAATAATTACAATTCCATAAAACAAAAAAAGACCACTCGTGCGAGTGGTCCTTTAAAACGTTTATTATTTATTACTAGAAGTTATAACCAGTCCAGCTAAAAGCAGAAGCATCAGCTCCAGTATTTGCTGTAGTAACATTTATAGTTGCATTAGGTGCATTTTTAACGTCACTACCATCTGCAGTACCATTTGCAGTTGCATTTACAACTGTAGCCGCAGTAGCATTTCCTCTTGAATCTTCTAGATCAATAAAGTCTGATGCTGTAGCTGTACCGAAAGTTCCCGCAAGAGCGTTGTTAATGGTAGCTGTTGCGCCACGACGTACTTTGATAAGATCAGAGAATTCAACGTTGTTACCAGAATTAATGATAGTCAAATCGTTAACTGTAAACACTGATTGTGTATTATCAGAAGGAGAGTTTCCATCTAAATTACCATCTGCCTCGATACCTCTAGGATCTGAAGTCACAGCTGTATAACCTGGTTCACGTACACCATATAAGTTTGTACAAGTACCTCTATAACCTTGTGTGAAATCAAACATGTCATCTTTTGCATTTAAAACAAAGATGTTTGTTGCGTTTACAGATCCACCGAAGAATTCAATAGCATCATCATCACCATTTGCAATCCAGATGTTAGAAAGTGTTGTCCCAGAACCTACACCGTTTAAAGTAAGACCATTATGCTCTGCACTACCATCGATACGTGCACCTGTATATTCAATAATTACGTGATCTAGTATTCCTGAGTTCTCAGTATCGTTATTACCACCAAATAATATACCTGCATTTACTTCAGTTCCTGCCTCATTTTGACCTTGTGGATTTTGTCCAGATATAAAAGCATTACCATTAATGATAACTCCACCCCATGCAGCTGGCACTCGAGAAGAGCTCGTAAAACGTATAGGTGCAGTAGGTGTACCATCTGCTATTATACGTCCACCACGTTCTACAAGAAGGTAAACATCAGTACCACCGGCTTGTGCTGTAATAGTTGTTCCAGCTTCAATGGTTAAGGTCACACCATCTTTAATAAACATAGGCCCGTTAAGAACATAAGCATTCCCTGCTGTTAAGGTTCTATTTGCTGTAATATTTCCAGCTAGATTTAGAGAATCGTCAGTTCCACCACCTACTATAGTGATATCATCTGTTTCACATGATGTGATTGCGATTGCTACTGCTGCAATAAAAGTTAAGATTGATTTTTTCATTTTAGAAAGTCTTTTTTAGTTTTATGTTGACACCACAAATTAACATCGTAATTTTACGATTAAGGTTAAGTAATTATTACGAAACCTTTAAAACTTATAGCTGTATCCTAAGCTTACATCAAGCCCACGTTTATAATTACTTAACTCTATGTTACCAGAATCGCCTTCTCGTTCTAATCTATACTCAGGATTTAATAAGTTCCTAGCTTTAAGCGATAATTTACCGTTTTCTCCTATTCCTACAGAACTTATTAGGTCTAGTGTAGGAACTCCTATTTCTTTAATATTTTCAAATCCTCTAGTTCCCACAGAGAACACTCGCTCCGTGAAATAGTTAAAAACCACCGCAGTGTTGATATTGCTCTTGTTTATAAAAGTGTTTAGGTTTAAATCAAGATTTAATAAAAGCGGTGCTGCTCCTTGAAGTTGTGTACTTTCTTCTGTGAACTGCGCAAGAGGATCATTAAGTTCTTGCTTGCTATATATATATGAAGCATTAAAACCTAAACCAAATACAGTTTCACGATTCATATCAAATCCACCTTCTGGCAACTCTGTGCTGAATAGGTCCTTTCTCAATTCAAACTCTGCTCCTAATACTGTTGCTTGATCTCCTACATTTAAGTAAGTAAGTGTATTTCCTCCACTAGGAATTTCAGTTCTTGCAATTGGGTCTTGAATGTTTTTATAAAAACCAGTTAATGAGATTATTTCTCCTTTGCTCGGATAGTATTCATAAGCTAGGTCAAAATTAATTACATTTGAAATTTGTAGATTAGGATTACCTTGTGTTGCGGTTCCTCCTGGATTTGCATATCTAAATGGAGCTATTTCCTTAAATCTAGGCATGATATACGTTTTACTAGCTCCTACTCTTACGATATTATCATCGTTTAATGAGTATTTTAATCCTAAGCTAGGTAAAAACAAACTTTCATTAATTTCTGAAGGGCCATTTGTAGCACTATTTGCTATGTTAGTATCGTACTCTACGTCCTGACTAACATTTTCAAAACGCACTCCTACGTTAAGTAATAATTTGTCATTAAAACCTTTTACATAATTACCTTGTCCAGCAAATATAACTTTATCACCTATGTAGTAAAAAGGATTAAATGCCTGAGGATTTATAGCAGCTCCTCTTCCTGTTTCTAGCCTAAAATTACCGGCAGTTAATGATGGCTGATTGTAAATTTCGTCAACATTATTAATATCTACGGCTATACGAGTATCAAACGTATGATTAAATACAGTAGCTTGAAAAACATGATGCGTCCATCTTACGTCACCACCTACTGTAAAGTAATTAGGTCGTTCATCTTCCTCGTTAGAATTTAGGTTGTACTTTAATAAAGCATTTGCATTGTAGTCATTTTCTTGTACCTTACTAAAAAACCTTTGGTTGTTACCACCAGAATCTATGTTAGGTGAGTAGAATCCATCTCTAAAAAGATATTCAAAATTTCTACGGTCTGGCTCACTACCTCTTAAAGCATTAAAAGATCCTTTGACGTCAAGATCTATCTTCTCGTTGATCTCAAAATGCGTCAATAACTGAGTTACAAAAAGGTTATTGTCATTAGTTTGTTGTCTTCTTACAAATACTTGATCACCTTCTTGCTCTGGATTATCAATACCGTTGTATTCTTGAAAACTTTGTGTATTCTTATGAATATACATGGTCAACAACTCAATATTATTTTTGCCAAAACGGTAATCTAAATTGAACTGTCCTATTTGAGAAGTCTCGTAATTATACTTTTCAAAGTCTTGATCTAAGAAAATATTTCCTGCGCTGTTTGTGTTTTTTACATTCCCTTCAATGAAACGATAACCGTTATCAAAAGTCAATAAACCATAAACATTTAGATAATTCTCTCCTATATCAATACGTTTTCCTCCATTTATAGAAAGCCCAAGGTTAACAAGATTGTTTTCTGAACTAGGAGCTAATTGATTATCAAAACTATAAACATTTAGATTACTCACCGGTAATTCAGAATCACTGAAACCAAAAAAGCCTTCACCTGCAATTCCTTTAAATTCAGAATTGAGAGTTTGTAAATTTGCACCAGTAGACACACCTACACCTAGCTCTTCTCTACCAGATAAACCTTTTAGATCAATATTAATATTTGCACCGGCATTATCACCTGTTATTTCAGATACAAAAACTTTGTTGATATCAACGCTTTCAATCAAATCACTACTAAAAAAATCAAGTGAAATGTTCTTATATTCAGGATCGTCAGATGGTAATGGTAATCCATTCAAAGATGTTGAATTATATCGATCACCTAATCCACGTACAAAAACGTTTTTTACACCAGCCTGTTTAGAAACACCACTTACTTTAGTAACTGCGCCCTCAGCATCGCTCACTCCTTTTTTAGATAATTCTTGAGCACCTATAGATTGTTTAATCGTTACAGCATTCTTTTTTTCTTGTAGTAAGGCTTCTTCACTCTCACGGCTTTTAGTTACAACAATTTCTACTGCGGTTAATGCAGCAGCCTCTGCAGTCATGGAAACATTTATTGTAGTAGTAAATCCTTCCTTTACCTCTACATTAGGTACTTCTACTTTTTGCATCCCTACAAAAGTCACCACTAATGTGTAAGTACCTACTGGTGCAACGATGGAAAACTTACCATCCATATCAGACTGTGCTCCTAATGTTGTTCCTTTGAGCTGAACGGAAGCAAACGCTACTGGTTCATCATCAAAATCTTTGTCAGTAATTAAACCAGAAACAATACCATTTTGAGCCATGGCACAGGTAGTTACAATTGAAAATAGAATAAAAAATAACTTCTTCATTACATGTAAATTATATTTTGCAAAAGAACGACCTAATCACTGCTAATTAGGTTATGCAAGTATTAACTAACAAACCGCTTTTGTTAAGAAACAGTAAACTAAAAAGCATTAGATTTAACTTTACTTTACTTCTTATCTTGCACCCAAAATTGATATTTAATGAACTGGCAGCAACTACTCTTACTTAAAAGATATGGCGATTTAAAACCTAGACCTAGGGCACAACAAGACGAGCTAAGATTGGGGTTTGAAGTAGATTATGACCGTGTCATTTTCTCTCAACACTTTAGATCACTGCAAGACAAAACTCAAGTGATACCTTTAAGTCAGACTGGATTTGTGCACACCAGGCTCACACACAGTCTAGAAGTAAGCGTCGTAGGACGTTCTCTAGGAAGAATGGCAGGTAAACTTATATTAGAAAAACATCCAGAGCTTGTTGACTCTGGTTACAAACAGCAAGACTTTGGTGCCATAGTTGCAGCAGCAGCACTAGCCCACGACATAGGCAATCCGCCTTTTGGCCATAGTGGAGAAAAGGCTATAGGTAGTTTTTTTAAAACTGATCGAGGAGCTGAGATGATAAGTACGCTTTCGCGAAAGCAACAACAAGACCTACTTTCTTACGAAGGAAATGCAAATGGCTACCGCTTATTAAATCTAGATAGTCCAGGAACATCTGGTGGACTAAGGTTATCTTATGCGACACTAGGTGCGTTTATTAAATACCCTAAAGAATCTTTGCCGCTGCGCCCATCTAAACATATTTCACAGAAGAAATACGGTATTTTTCAAGCTGACATTGATCATTTTAATGATGTTGCTAATGAATTAGGATTAGAAAATAAAACAGATGCGCCAGAGTCACATTTCCGTCATCCACTTACCTATCTTGTAGAAGCTGCAGATGATATTTGTTATACCATTATTGACTTTGAAGACGGTATCAATTTAGGCTGGATAAGTGAAGATCATGCATTAGAACAACTAATCAATTTAGTTAGAGACACCATAAGAATAGACGTTTACACACAGCTTTCTACCACTCAAGAACGACTTTCTTACCTCAGATCACTGGCTATAAACAATCTTATATCTGACTGTGTTGAAATCTTTATGAAGCATGAAACTGAGATTTTAAATGGAAATTTTAAATATTCTCTAACCGATAAATCAAAATATAAAGCTCAAATAGATGATATTTTAAGCCTGACGGTAAGTAAAGTATATCAAAATGAAGAAGTGATTCAAAAAGAAATCGCTGGTTATAAGATATTACAAGATATTCTAACTGCTGTGGTTACCGCAAGTATTAATGAACTCAACGATGTAGCAACTTCTTATGATCAATTGATTTTGAGATCTTGTAAAGAATTAAAATTAAACGGGACCAATAGTTATGAACGTATTCTAGATGCTTGCGGCTATGTAGCGTCATTAACAGACAGTAAATCTATCGCACTATTTCAAGTTATTAACGGTAAGATTTGAGAAATTGAGAAGGGTTTGATTAAATTAATATCTTTAGAGCAGTAAAATAACATCATGAAAAATAAAATTGTACACCTTAGTTTAGCATTGATCGCAACAATAATTTTAGGTTGCAATGAAGTTTCTGAAGAGAAAGAATTCCTCAATTTAGAGGCTAGAGAAAAGCATAAAGATTTTGTTGAAAATAGTCCATTTAAAGAAACTAAAAACTTATCTCGTAAAGAACGTAAAAACCTTTCATTACCGCCTAATTCCTATAACGAGCGTATGTGGGAATTGACTATGAATCCGCAATTAGGATTTCCTACGCCTTATGAGGTAGATTTAATTGATACAAATATTTCAAAGAGTGCCCCTGGTTCCACAACGAGACCTTGGGAAGAAAGAGGACCTTCTAATGTAGGTGGTAGAACTAGAGTGGTTTTTTATGATCCTAACGATATAGGTGCAAACAATGGTGATGGCGTTGATTATAATAGAGTTTTTGCTGGTGGAGTAAGTGGTGGTTTGTGGGTAAATAATGATATAACAGATGCTAATTCTTCATGGAACATCATTCCAGGATTAGCTTCAAACCTTAATGTAAGCGCATATGCCATTGATCCTAATGATTCAATGACCATTTACATAGGAACAGGCGAGCAATATGCTGCCGGAGCAGCCGTAGGGAATGGACTTTATAAAACTACCGATGGTGGTTCTACCTGGGCTGCAGTACCTATTACACCTGCAGGACCTGGAACCTTAAATACACCAGCCGATTTATTTACTGCTGGAATATTCTTTGTAAATGATGTGATCGTTTGGAACAACAATGGAAACAGCGAGGTTTATGTAGGTGTAGGCTCTACAAATTATGCAACGCCTAATTTTAATATTTCAAATCCTAACAACATACTAGGAGCCCAAAACACTGGCTTATATCGCAGCGTTGATGATGGCTTAAACTGGTCAAGAATAGAAAATCCATCCATGGAGTATTCTTTCGGTGGTCAGACTTTTTATATCGCTCCAAATGATTTTGAGATAAGTGCAGACAATAATCTGTATATGGGATCAATTGCAGTTCCTGGTACTAGTTTTGGAGGAGGACGATTATATAAATCTACAGATGGATTGAACTGGACATTACAAAGCACCATTCCAGGAGCAGATCGTATAGAGTTAGCTTGCTCATCTTCAAACCCTAATTTATTTTACATAGCAGCGCAAGTCTTTAATCAAGGAGACTTATTTATAAGTAATGATGCTTTACTTACTACTACCGCGATCAATGAACCAAATGATGCTGACACTTCAATTCCAGCAAATGATTTTACTCGTGGACAGGCATTCTATGATCTAGTCATAGAAGTAGACCCTACAAATGATCAAATTATTTATGCAGGCGGGATAGATACCTTTAGATCTACTAATGGCGGTAATTCCTGGAATCAAATTTCTAAATGGATAAATGCAAATGGTCTACAAAATATTAATGCACCTTTTGTTCATGCAGATATTCATGCACTGAGTTTTCATCCTACAAATACCAATCAAGGATTAATCGGAAGTGATGGAGGCGTTTCATGGGCCTCATCTTTTAGCAATGCAAATATCGCTTCTAATGCAATAAGCACGAGAATTAAAGGATACAACGTTACACAATTTTATTATGGCAGTATCGCTTCTAATTTTGGTAGAGGTGACAATCTTGTAGGTGGAACTCAGGACAATGGTACGCCGGCCCTAAATAATGCAGTGGCAGGTCAGAATGATTTTGCTACAGTGCTAGGTGGCGATGGTGGTCATACAGAAATTGACGCAGCAGATGGCTATGCCGTAATAACATCACAATATAACAATCATAGAGTTGTAGGATATCCACAATATGATTTTAGATATTGCGCAAGTACAATAAACTGTAGCGATAGACCACCTAATGCAGATGGTGATTTTATTAATGTAGCTGAGCTTGATAAAAACTTAAACGTACTTTACTCAAACTCGAGAAATCCAAATAGTGCAAATGCTATAGAGGTATGTGAACTACTAGCATCAGCAGCTATTTGCGATAATATTTCAAGTAATTTAATTTCAGCTAACAGACCTACGGCTTACAAAGTTTCACCGTTTACGACCTCAAGTACAACCCTACTAGTGGGAACTGAGTTTTCTACAGTTCTAGTAGTAACAAATGCAAATACTAACAATCCCGTTTTTACCATCATAAGCGGCCCTAATTTCTTAGGAAGTGTATCTGACGTAGAATTTGGTTTATCTGAACAAGAGATTTACGTAACTATGCACAATTATGGTGTGGAAAATATATGGTACACAAATGATGGTGGTAACACTTGGAGTTCAAAAGATGGTAACCTTCCTGACATTCCTATTAAAGCAATCTTGCCTAACCCTTTGCTACCAGGAGAAGTAATTATAGGAACTGAATTAGGTATTTATGCCACAAGTGATTTTAATAGTGTTAGTCCCGTGTGGCAACCACTTATTAATGGAATGACAAACGTAAGAGTAGTAGACCTTGATTTAAGAACGGCAGATAATACCATTCTGGCTACAACGCATGGTCGCGGTATGTTTACAGGTACTTTTGATACATTATCTATTTTTGACGTGACACCAGAAAGCTTAGGGATAAACATCTATCCAACAGTTTCAAATGGTCTTATAAATATTTCTTCACAAATAGAACTAGCACAAACTGAAATAAAGATTTTTAATTTAAGCGGTCAACAAGTGTTCAACACAGTAAAAGACTTAGGTGGATCAGAAACTAGATTACAACTCGATTTAAAAAGTGGATTTTACTTAATTCAATTGTCTGTAAATGATCAGAGTATAACTGAAAAAATAATTATAAAGTAACTACTTTAAACTGATAATTAATTCTAGCACACTCGCGCGATCTATACCAGCGATTTTATGTAAATCTGCAGTAGGCCCATGTTCAATAAATTGGTCTGGAATACCTAATTTATGAATTTTGACTGTTTCCGCTTTCGCGAAAGCGAGATCACAAACAGCACTACCTAAGCCACCTATTACTGTCCCATCCTCTATGGTGATGATATGTTCATGAGTGTCAAATATGACCTGTAAAGCTTTCTTATCTAGTGGTTTTAGAAACCGAATATCTAAGTGCGTACAATTTAGATTTTCCTGTTCCAGCAGTTCTTGAATCATTGTGCCTATCGGACCTATGCTAACAATAGCTATATTTCTACCTTTTTTCAATAACCTAGAAGAACCTATTTCTAGTTCTTCAAACGGTTGTTTCCATTGCACGATTTTACCTCGACCTCGTGGATACCTAATAGCAATAGGTAATTCTAATCCTTTAGAAGCAGTAAACATGATATTTCTCATTTCTACAGCGTCCATAGGCGCTGCGATTATCATGTCTGGAATACAATTTAAATAAGCCAGATCAAAAACACCATGATGCGTCGCGCCGTCCTGACCTACTAATCCTGCCCGATCAAGACAAAATATCACTGGCAACTTTTGCAAAGCCACGTCATGAATAATTTGGTCATAAGCACGTTGTAAAAACGTAGAATACACATTACAAAAAGGTACTAATCCTTGGGTTGCCATTCCTGCAGCGAGTGTTACAGCATGTTGCTCTGCAATACCTACATCAAAAGCACGATCTGGGAACGCCTCCATCATGATTTTCATAGAACTACCTGTAGGCATGGCTGGTGTGATCCCTACGATTTTTTCATTTTCTTGGGCTAGTTCTACAATAGTATGCCCAAAAACATCCTGAAATTTAGGTGGTAAAAGACTGGTGTCACTCACTGGAATCTCTCCTGTAATTTTATCAAATTTTCCTGGAGCATGGTAGCGCACTTGATCAACTTCGGCTTGTTTGAGACCTTTTCCTTTTACTGTTCTCACATGTAAAAGTCTCGGTCCTTTTAAGCTTTTTTGCCTTTTAAGTTCGCTCAATAAAAGAGGTAAATCATGACCATCAATAGGTCCAGAATAATCAAAGTTGAGCGATTCAAATATATTGTCGCTTCCTGTTTCCTTACCAGATTTAGTATTAGTGAGGTAATTTTTTAAAGCACCTACGCTTGGGTCTATTCCTATCGCATTGTCGTTGAGTATCACGAGTAAATCTGCATCACTTACACCTGCGTGATTCAATGCTTCAAAAGCCATACCGCTGGCAATACTCGCATCGCCTACAACAGCAATATGTTTTCTATCTTCCTTTTTTAAAGCATTTGCCATCGCCATTCCTAACGCAGCACTAATTGAAGTAGAACTATGACCAGTCCCAAAGGTATCGTACTCGCTTTCTGACCGTTTAGGAAAACCAGAAATTCCATCTAGATCGCGATTTGTGTGAAACACCTCTCTACGTCCCGTCAAAATTTTGTGCCCATAAGCTTGATGCCCAACATCCCAAACCAACTGATCATGCGGAGTGTTAAATACATAATGCAACGCAATAGTCAGTTCTACCACACCAAGACTTGCGCCTAAATGGCCTTCTTTTGCAGCCACTATATCAATAATAAAGGCTCTTAATTCTTGAGCGATTTGTTCAAGTTCGCTTTCGCGAAAGCGTCTTAAATCAACGGTATCATTTATAGTTTCCAACAAGTTCTTAACCATAAGTCAAAGGTAAGCTGAAAAAGTAATTTGATGATTTAAGGATTTGGTAATTTGTTGATTGCCTAATACGATATTTTGATAATTATTCATTCTCAAAAATGATAGGCAGAACATATGTAACTGCAACCTTATTGTTAGTAGCATCCTTTCCTGGAACTAATTGAGGTATACTTTCTAAAACCCTCAAAACCTCTGCTTCTAAAGGTTTATAGTTTGCTTTTACTTTAATATCAGCGATCTTGCCATTGGTATCTATTTTAAATTGCGTAGAAATTTTATGTCGTCCTAAAATAGTTGAGTCAAGGACTTTCTTATTAAAATTATTTGAAATATGCTGCTGCATTTGATCACTAAAGTATTTTCTAAGTTCTTTATTATTCATGCCAGCAGGAGTATTAGGAAATTCTGGCGGAATTTGAACGATAGCAAACGGGACACTTTTATTATACCCATCTTCAATTACAATTATTCCCTTTGATGGAGGCATTGGTGGCGGCGCAGCATCAAAACCTCCAGTTATAGGAATAACCTCATCTCTGGAGTCAGAATTTAAATGTTTATCATCTTTAAGTTTTGTGGAATCTATGACCGCTTTAAGTGGAGGAACCACTCCTAACATTAAAGAGTCGGCATCTTCTAGTTCAATCACTTCTACGGCGTCAATTTTTTGTTTATTGCCACTTTCATTCACACAACTGAATAAAGTTGTCCCCATGACAATTAATAACGCCAAAGCAAAGTACCGATTTGCAAATCGAGGATCTATTATCACTTTTGCAGGTATTTGTACCACTACACGATCTAGTTGGGACTTGAAAATACGCCCACAAACTCCGTTGTGTACGTTTTCTTTAAGATAATTGCTGATCTCAAAAGAGCTCATTTCAGTAAAATCCATGACAGTCTTCTCGCAAGAAGAACAAAATCGGCCTTTTGCAGAAGGCGTCATTTGGTTCCAGTCCTCGCTGCAAGGCTCTGGAATTTTGAAGGAATAGTATTCTTTCATGGTTAGTGTTTTAAATTAGTAACTAACCTTATCAAAAGTCTTGCCTCTAATTTTTAATTTTAAAAACTATATCAAACTTATTTTTCTTGACTTGTCTGTTTGAGGTCAAAAAAGGTTACATACTGATCTCAAAAAGCATACATCAAGAAATGATTTAGACGATGCCAACACAAATAGTTGGCATGTCAAATCTTACAAGCTTTTTTGTATATAGTTAGTTGAACATGATTCAATTCTAAACGCATCTACTTTTGATGATAGCTTAATCTGTTATTTTATTTTTCCTTTTATTTTTAGTTCTATTTTTACCGGATGATAGAACCATTTGACCACGAGTATTTCATGAAAAAGGCTTTACAAGAAGCACAAACAGCTTTTGATCGTGATGAAATTCCTGTAGGTGCAGTTATCGTCGCTCAAAATAGAATCATCGCAAAAGGACACAATCTCACCGAAACACTTACCGATGTCACCGCGCATGCCGAAATGCAAGCTATCACAGCAGCTTCTAGTTTTATAGGCGGTAAATATTTAAAGGATTGTACCCTTTACGTGACTTTAGAACCTTGCCAGATGTGCGCAGGCGCTTTGTACTGGTCACAAATAGGTACTATAGTCTTTGCAGCAAGTGATGCACAGCGAGGTTATCAAATTATGGGAACACAGTTACATCCTAAAACAAAAGTGGTTCAAGGAATCTTAGAAGGACCTTGCGCACAATTGATGAAGGAGTTTTTTGTTAGAAAAAGAGGATTGAATTAATTCTTATCGTAAACTTTCCAAAGGGTAGAATTAATTCTACCCTTTGGGAAAGCCTCAATAGGTCCGGACTTAAGTACGCACCTATGAATGATATCAAGAATCAAATCGTGCTTTTACACGGTCGGCAATATCTTGCATTTGTTCTTTGCTTAAACTCACTTTATTGATAAAGCGCATATCCTCCATATCTCTCAACGGAATCAAATGAACGTGAACGTGAGGTACTTCAAGTCCTATAACAGACATTCCTATACGCAGGCAAGAAACCTCTTCTCTTAAAGCAAGAGCTACTTTACGCGAGAAATCCATTAGGCTAGAATATGTATCCCTATCTAGATCAAAAATCTTATTTACTTCTTTTTTAGGAACACAAAGCGTGTGACCTGGAGCATTAGGATTAATATCTAGGAAAGCTATAAAATCTTCAGTCTCGGCAACTTTATAAGATGGAATCTCGCCAGATATAATTTTTGTGAAAATGCTCATAATTATCCTCTTGTAATTTCTAGAATCTCAAGTTTAATCGTTCCTACTGGTACGACAGCCTCTGCTACCTCACCTACTTCTTTACCTAACAATGCTTTTCCTATAGGTGATTCTACAGAAATGTGCCCTTTAGAAAGATCGGCTTCACTTTGAGCGACAAGCTTATAGTTCATAGTCATCTTGTTATTAAGATTTTTGATCTTTACCGTGCTATGAATTAATACTTTGGATAAATCAAGTGTGTTTTCATCAATTATACGCGCATTTGAAACAATGGCTTCTAACTTAGAAATACGCATTTCCAGCATTCCTTGAGCTTCCTTGGCAGCATCATATTCTGCATTTTCACTTAGATCGCCTTTATCGCGTGCTTCAGCAATTGCCTGTGATGCTGCAGGACGCTCAACATCTTTAAGTTGTTTTAGCTCGTCTTTTAATTTCTTTAAACCTTCTTCTGTATAATATGATACGTTACTCATAATTTCATTTTTTATGTTTTGTTCTCGCTTTCGCGAAAGCGAAACTGTTACAATCCTTTATAAACACCAGCCTCATTGATTGCTTCATGACTGGTAACTACAAAAAACAAAATCCCATCATTGCTGCGGGATTATCTAACAAATATAATAAATATCGATCAGTTCGTTATACTTTTACAATCAATTGATTTTTATGAAAATGCGTAAGGCTTATCTACTTTCTTTTATGTTGGTCATTTTTGCTTGTTCTAGTGACGATGGTCGTAATAATAACCCATTTCTAGTAGATATAGGTTTTCAAATAGACCTTAACACAAATTTACCTCAATATGGAAATCTGAATTTTCCTGGAAACTCTCTAGTGGTTCCTAATCAAGGTTTACGAGGTTTTGTGATCTATAATTTAGACAATTCTCAATATTTTGCATACGAATTGAGCGATCCTAATCATTCTCCCAATACGTGTTCTAGAATGACCATAAGCGGTATAGAGGCCACATGTCCCTGTACTGATGATGACAATAAATACAACATCATTACTGGCCAGCCTATATCTGGAAATGGACAGTACGGCTTAAAAGCCTATCGTGCAGAACGTATAGGC
The DNA here is from genome assembly GCA_964490235.1 of uncultured Flavobacteriaceae bacterium. GTDB lineage: Bacteria > Bacteroidota > Bacteroidia > Flavobacteriales > Flavobacteriaceae > Nonlabens. The sequence continues at coordinate 17,578 of CAZBCH010000095.1, forward strand.
GCGATTATTAGAGTTTCTAATTAAAAAATCGCCGTTTGCATTTTTTAGCATAGGTAAAAACTGCAAACGGCGACTACTGCCTACAAATATTTTGATTTACGCAGCAATATGAAAATTTATTTGATTACTGCGACTGAAAATTGAGAACTAGAAATTAAATGTTACTCCAGCTAAGAAATTAATTCCAGCCTGTGGATAAAATCCTGCACCTTCTACTGTTGAAATAGTTCCTGGATTTGAAAAATCATCGTCATAAGTAAAATAGTAACCATTAGAAACAAACTTCTGATCAAAAATGTTGTTAACTAGTCCAGTAAATACAACCGAATCAAATATAGAATTAGGTTTAATAGTGTAAACTAGGTTGATATCATTTAAGAAATAGCTGTCTAATTTTGAAGCATCTGCCTCTGTATTGCTCATGAACTGTTCTCCTACAAATTTGCTCAATAAGGAAATCTGAAAGTTTTTTACCGGTTGATAAACGATCGCATTTGCTGCAACAACATTAGGTGAGAAAGCAATATCTGTACTACCTAAATTTTGTAAACCACCATCAAAGGATCGTATCGTTTCTACATTTCTATTAGTACTTAAAGCTAAATTAGGTTGCAAAGTAAGCTGGTTAGTAACTGGAACAATAGCTTCTAATTCTACACCTATACGGTAACTTTCTCCACTATTTGTGCGTAATAACGCTCCTACATCATTAATCTCACCACTTAGAACCAACTGCTCATTGTATAGCATGAAATAAGAGTTTGCGTTGAATCTAAAATTCCCTTTTCTATGGCGCCATCCTAATTCAAAATCATTCAATT
>CAZBCH010000096.1:0-4294 GCA_964490235.1 uncultured Flavobacteriaceae bacterium
GCCAATGTTTTGCTGGCTTAAAGTTGCAATTTCATTAAGCTGATTTTCTTTGTTTTGATATTCATAAAATAATTCTAGTCTATTGCTATTATCAAAAAGATAAGAGATTTGAGGCCTTAAAAGAAGGTCTTCTATTTCAAAATTACGATTGGTAAAATTTTCGCTAGTACTCGCATTGAGACCTGTTTGAGCGTTAATAGTAACTAACCAAGTTTCTCTTATTTTATGTAAAAATCGCAGCTGATGACTTTTTATTTCGTTAGAAATACTGCCTATACTTTGCAGATTTTCATTTGCAGTGCTGAGATAGGTGTAATTTGTAGTAAAAAATTGCTTACCTCGATTAAAGAATAAACTGTTCCTAAAACTAGAGTTCAATCCTAATTGATTATCACTACTTGCAAATGGATTGATGCTAAATGCCTCTCCTTCTCGTTCTACCATTCTATCGATTAAATAACTGGTCTGGTTATAAAACTTAGAAAGAATTTTTTTATAACCTGTTTCTTTGGACCAAGATATAGGGTTAATGGTCAGCGTTTGAGAAAACTTATTTTGATGCGTAGGCAAGAAAACCTGATTAGGCAGCAAGATCCTCACAAAACTCGCCTGATCTTGAAATTGTGCCACTTCAAATTCATTAAGATCTTGAATCCCATCATTATTGTAATCGATCCATGTAAATGTTCCCTGACCTGGATTAACCGCGACATAAGTAAAATCCTGTCTCGGTATACGAGCGCTATTAGTTTCATAAGTAGTGTTCCATAAAATTTTACCGCCATAAATTTTACGCTTGTATTGAACCCTAGAGTTAAAAGAAACTTCATCTTCCATGCCTTGTAGCACACTTTTTAGCTTTCTATAATTGGCATAGACACGCAAATTACTCACCTTATTTTTAATAGGTTGCGACCTTATATAATAGTTATTTGAAGAGTTCACACGCACAAGATCTCCATCACGCAAGCTATCATTTACTCGATGTCTATAACCCAACTCTACAAAAGTCGTAGTGGTATCTCCACGACCAGCATATACTTCATAACTAGCAAACTTTTGGGACAATCCTGTAAACTCATCTGTAGCAGTTATCTTTTGCTGGTTATTCTCACTTTCTATTCTTGCGCCAGTGTAATACTTGTTTATTTTTCTAAGCACATCTGCATTTAACCTACTGAAATCTGATTCTTGATCTATGGATTTTGTGGTTAGTACGCTTCCGCGAAAGCGAGCCTGCCATAAACTATCTTGATAAATTCCAGCCAGAACGTGTCTATTACCTCTGTAGAAATCGGTGAATTCTAAATGTTCAAAATTGTACGTAGTAGTAAGTGTAGAGTCTTTTACATAGTTAAGACCCAAAGTAGTGAATAACTGGCTGCCTTGAGTAGCTTCAAGATTCCAATCCCGATTAAATTCTATGTTGTAAACACGCTCCACATTCCTGAAGTTTTCTTGAATGTAATCCATATTTACAGTCGCATTTAATGATTGAAGTGTGTCTTTCTTGAGCAATTCTTGTTGTACGGCAAGTTTTGCAGCGACGCCTTTATTGTCTTCATCATCTATACTAGAGAATTTGTTTAAATCCTTATTACTCGCGGCAAGCTCTGTATTAATAGTAGTCGTGGTAGTAGGTTGATAACTAGCTTTAAGTCCTGCTATGGTAAGAATCTCTGGAGTAAACAATTGAATTACTGGCTCATAACTTCCTTGCAGTACACCGTTTATAGGGGCTACGTACTCGTAAATATTAGAAATAGCTTGATCGTTGACTAATCGGTAATTTCCCTGATTAGCGCCTAGAAACGAAAACCTAACATTAAAGAGCTGTGCAGTTCTATTTTGTGAAAACACAAAGACTTCTTCTCCATTAATAATTTGCCTTTCATACAATATCTGGTTCTCTGAAAACTCACTAGGGACAGCGCTAGGAGCAATTGCCTGGTCTAGATCATCTCCAGCATCTACTAGAATCGCTACCTGATCTTCATTTAAATTTTGCTGTAGCGGCTGATTTTTGGCATCCGTTTCTGTGTATATATAGGAGTCGATTTTTAATTTTTGAGATTCATAACCACCTGTTCCATAACCGATGAATCTGGTAAAATTACGCTCACTGTACTGATATTCTATAGAAATACGCATCTCGCTATTGATAGGAAAAGTAGGTGTAAAACGCACCTCTCCAGCATTGTAATCAATCACATAATCTTGATTCTCACCACGTCTTAAAGGAACACCATTTACATAAACACGCTCACTTCCAGAAACTACTAGAATGAACAACTCACCATTCTGACCAGTTAATTTATAGGGTCCTTGATTACCTTCTATACCAGTAAACCTACTAATATTAAAGGTTCCTCTTACTAAAGCACCTGCTGCGCCAGCATATCCAGAAGAGTCACCACCGTCAAATCGAACCGCACCAGATATTCCTTGAACACGTTTAGTAAAATTATTGAACTGATAATCATTCTGTGTTAAATCTACATCTCCAGCTCGTATGTTCCAATCATCACTAAAGAGCTCGATAAATATTTGGTCAAATTCATCCAGCCTTTGTGAGTACCCATTTTGAGTTTGTGGTACATTAGCATCTTGAATAGATGCTCGTAAGGAAACGCGGTCACTTAGTTTACCTGTAATTCTCAGGTCTAGTTCTGAGTCTACCACGCTATTTTGATTGTTTCCTACTCGTGCACCTCTTGTAATACTTCCAGAGGTTTGTAGACCGTCAAAAGGTACAAATGTATTTACGGTAGTAGGCATTTGTAAGGCAACCAGTTGTTCCTGACGACTATCATTATCCAAAATTATATTAGTATCATACTGTCTATACGTTTTAGTAAGAAAATCTGGAAGTGGTAAGTACGTAATATCTATCGAGTCTGTAACAATGTTATTCTTTTTGTTGAGTATCAAGAGCGCTTTAGAATAATCAATTCGGTATTGCGTGCTATCAAGAGGCGTTCCTATCTTATCCTGAACCTTGAAATAAAATGGATTGATACTAACCGAATCTACATTTATAGAATCACGAACTGCTACTCGCTTTTTTTTCAAGTTGCGATATTCTTGTGCAGTTGCTGTAAGGCAACAAAGCACTAGAATAAAAAACAACTTGAACTTCATATTTATCTTAAACAGATGGTTTTCAAAAATATTTTAAATAATCAGCTCTCAATAACTAAATTATAGTTTATTCCACAAAAAAACCTATCCAGTATAACTGGATAGGTTTTAATAATTCCATAAATTAATAATGAAACTATTCCTTTATAGGTTTCATTTTAAAAGTATCCATAAATGCAGTAGTATAATTACCTTCTACATAAGCTGGTTCTTCCATTAATTGTCTATGGAATGGAATGGTTGTTTTGATTCCTTCTATGACAAATTCGTCAAGTGCTCTTTTCATCTTATCAATTGCTTCCTGACGTGTTCTTGCCGTAGTAATCAACTTTGCGATCATAGAGTCATAATTAGGCGGGATAGAGTATCCTGCATAAACATGAGTGTCTAGACGTACTCCATGACCACCTGGTGCATGAAGTGTCGTGATCTTCCCTGGAGAAGGACGAAAATCGTGATAAGGGTCTTCTGCATTGATTCTACATTCTATAGAATGTAAAGCAGGTTCATAATTTTTACCAGATATTTTTACTCCTGCAGCAACTAGAATTTGCTCTCTGATTAAATCAAAATCAATTACTTGCTCTGTAATAGGATGCTCTACTTGTATACGAGTATTCATCTCCATAAAGTAGAAATTACGGTGTTTGTCTACTAGAAACTCTACTGTTCCTGCACCTTCATAAGCAATGTATTCTGCTGCTTTTACGGCTGCTTCACCCATTTCTTTACGTAATTTCTTAGTCATAAAAGGTGATGGTACTTCCTCGGTAAGCTTCTGGTGACGTCTTTGAACAGAGCAATCACGTTCACTTAAGTGACATGCTTTACCATAACTATCACCTACGATCTGTATTTCAATATGACGTGGTTCTTCAATGAGTTTCTCCATGTACATATCGTCATTACCAAAAGCAGCTTTTGATTCATTACGTGCACTTTCCCAAGCAGCTAGAAGGTCTTCTTCTTTCCATACAGCTCTCATACCTTTTCCACCACCACCAGCTGTCGCTTTAAGCATTACCGGATAACCAGTAGAAGCAGCTACTTTCTTACATTCGTCAAAGTTTTGAAGTATGCCATCAGATCCTGGAACACAAGGCACACCAGCAGCCTTCATAGTTGCTTTTGCTGTTGCTTTATCTCCCATTTT
>CAZBCH010000097.1:0-3742 GCA_964490235.1 uncultured Flavobacteriaceae bacterium
AATACGTTCATATCTAGAATGTACCTTTGTAAAAAAGAAAACCATGACTATAGAAGAATTACTTGGGGATTTTACCATCAAAGGAATTAATCAGGATGCGCATCAATCCTCTTACCAAGGTACCTTGCAACTTTCTATAGATCAAAACAAACGTATTGTTGCAAAGTGGCAAATTGGCAAGGAACAAATTCAACAAGGGACAGGTTTTTTTAAGGACAATATTTTGGTGATCAACTTTTGGTATAGTAATGATTTACAAGAAACCTTTAAAGGAGTAGTGGTATACAAATGTCTTTCTACAGATGTACTCGACGGATTCTGGTCAGAGAAACACGGTGATCCTCAATATTTTGGCATCGAGCAAGCTTTTAGAACATCTAGTAGTACATTATTGCAATAAGAAGGTCATCTCTCGCTTTCGCGAAAGCGGAAACAGACTTATTAATAAACGATTTATTTAAGTCTAATATACAAATGTCATTTCTTAATTCGTAAATGGCTTTTATGGTGTTGTTTTTAAATAAGTTAAATATTTTATTATTTTTGATAAGAACCGATCAACAATTATAATTATGGGAATTTTAAAAAAATACAGCCTGATCCTAACAGCTTTGCTATTGCTTACGTCATTTACCAGTGTTAAGGAAAATGAACTTATAGGAAAATGGAAAGGAGTTGATAAAGGCGATATAGGTTATTTAACAATTACGGATGAAGGTTATGCGCAGTTTGAATTAGATGGAGCATTTTTAGGAGGCAAGTCTTTTGAGATGCAGGGTAGAAATGCGTGCATGAAATATATCGTGAACAAAGAAGAACATCCTGCCGAAATTGATTTTATTATTTATGATAATTCAAGCAAAGCTGAGATTTTCCGTCTTAAAGGAATTTATGAATTGAACTCTATTGATGAATTACATCTCGCGATTGCATTTGAGGGACCAAAACGGCCTATTGATTTTAGTAAAGATGATGTGATTTTAAAACGCATGAAATAACAATTTGTGTCCTTTGCGTTTACAAACGAGTTAAGTCTATAGCATTAAAATGTTTGTATGTCTCAAGCATATTTAAAACAGATTGTAGTAAGTATAATTGATCGTCAATTGATTAAATACTTTATTCAACATAAGCGTGAGTCCTTTTTGCGTATAAATTCTTTTTAATACGCCCTGATTTTTCATTTGTGATGCTCTTAATTTAAGGCAATTGACTTATTTACAGCTATGACATGATCTTTTAGTTTTAGCCTAAACTTCAAAAATGAAATGGCTATTGACTTTATTGATACTGTTGTGGAGCATAAAGAACCTTTATTCACAAACCGGCTGTAATATCCAGAGTGCGCAATGGGATACTCCAGCGCCATCTGTTTCTAATTATAGATTTGCTACTAATGATTTTATTACTGGATTGCCCGCGCCTACATTACAAGGTGGTGCTCAAGCACCTCTAGGCTTATATGAAATTTACACAAATCCAGCTGCTACTTCTATCATTTCTGGTGTTAGAGTTTATGGTGTACTACAAAATGATCCTAATGATAATATGACTTTAACTATCACGGTTCATGAGTTTAATGCAGGTTCTTTAGGAGCTTTATTGTATAGTGAATCTGGTATTTCGCCTGCTGCAGCAGGTTTTGACACGACACCGCGAGAACTAGCATTTCAGTTAAATAGCCCTACCACAATTACATCAACACAATACGCAGTAGGAATCGCAATTACAGCAGGAGATCCTACAGATAGTTTTCAGGTGCTTTCTTCTACAAATGGTCAAGGATCTGGAGCAGGTCTTAATTATGTAGCTGCAAATGGTTTTGGTTTTATCAATTACTTAAGCTTTGTAGGGATGGATTTTGATCTAGGAATAGTTCCACTATTAGGAGACTATCCAGTCGTTAATTACGGAAGTAATACATTTTGTACCACTGAAGGAATCATTTCACCTACATCTACTGGTGCGACAAATTTTTTAAGTAGTCCTGCAGGTCTGATTATAAATAATACAACTGGCGAGATTGATTTATCCTCTAGCAATGCTGGGAATTATGAAATATCTTATCAATCATGTGGTATTACAAATTCTACAAATTTAAATGTAGTCGCACTAGATATAGACGATTTACCAGATCAAACCAGCGCTGATTCATTTATTTTACCTACCATAACCGGACTAGGTTTAACAGGCAATGAAAGATATTACACTAGTAGTTTAGGCTCTGGAATTAGTTTTGATCAAGGAGACGTGATTCATTTTTCAGATTTTTCTAGCTATCCGGTGGTCTTATATATGTACGATACTACCGTAAACTGTGGTGAAGAAGAGCGCTTTAATTTAACAATAACTTCTAGTGGATCTGGTACAGGTAACGGTAATGGAAACGCTAGTGTAGGAATACCTGCTGTAGGTATAAATACCAGTGATCCTAAAGCTACATTGCATGTTGCGGGAACAACCAGGATTGATGATTTAGACACGAGCCAGATGGATGCGGTACATCTCTTAGGCGCCAGTGTAAATGGCGATATTGCAAAGTTAGAAATAGGTAACGGTTTTGCTATCAACGACGGCATTCTTAATAATAGTTCAAGACTCAATTATAAAAGTATTCTTTTAAATACTACCTCATACAGCCCTTTACCAGAAACCATTATGCAACTATCTGGTCTTAATTCAAATACAGAAATTTTTTTAATGGGTTGTAGTTCTTGTACTTCTGTTTCTATAGATGGCATAGAAGGAGGAAGTGATGGTAAAAGAATCATCTTAATGTCAGACGGTTCTACAGCACTCAACTTAATGACTGCTAACTCTACCAGTGCTCCAGATATAAACGCCATATACTGGACTAATGGAGTTTTAAATATTACAAATTCAGGATTTATTGAATTATTTTACGATAGTAATATCAATAAATGGAGAGTAATTGATTTCAGATTGTAAAACCATAAAAGAAATAATGTATAGGGTTTCCGCTTTCGCGAAAGCGTACTAACAACTGTCTTTTTTAGACAAAAAGATAATTTTACCTGTAACTATTGTAAATTGTAGCTGTCTATTATTGGACAATTAAAACCAACTTATGAAAACTTTATTCTTTTGGACGTTGCTTTTCACGGCAATGGGCCTACAAGCACAGCAGGACGCAGGATGGCTGCGTCACAATTCGATTTCGCCAGATGGAACAGAAATAGTATTTACTTACAAAGGCGATTTATTTAAGGTATCTGCAAATGGTGGAGATGCACAACAACTTACATTTCATGAAGCACATGACTATCAAGCGGTATGGAGTAAAGATGGTAAACATCTAGCATTTGCATCTAACCGATATGGGAATTTTGATGTTTATGTCATGAGTAGTAATGGTGGTCCTGCAACTAGATTAACCTACCATTCTACAGATGAGCAACCCTTTTCTTTTTCACACGATGATAAGTCGGTATTTTTTGGAGCAGCACGTATGGATGATGTAAATCATAGACAGTTTCCTACCGGATCACAACCAGAAGTATATGAAGTGCCCGTTCAAGGAGGACGCGTTAACCAGCTATTTACTATACCTGCAGAATTTTTGAATGTAAGTAAAGATGGATCATTCATGTTATACCATGATAAAAAAGGTGGTGAGAATGTGTGGCGCAAGCATCATGAATCTAGTATAACTAGAGATATATGGAGTTATGATGTAAAAAATAAAACTCATAAAATAATTACATCTTATAAAGGAGAAGAT
>CAZBCH010000098.1:0-1620 GCA_964490235.1 uncultured Flavobacteriaceae bacterium
TAAAAGCGGTCGATGGAACTGTTATTTTAAAATTACCAGCTGGTAAAATTATTTTAAGTGACATTATATATATAGAGCGTAGTAATTTTATACTACGTGGTGCTGGATCTGGAGTAAAAGGCACTCAACTTTATTTCCCTCGTCCTTTAATGTACGTACCTGATCCAGAACCTTTAAAAGAATTGAGAGAGTATTTGCTGGAATTTGACAAAAGGCAAAGAGAGAAAGCGAATAATATAGACCTAGCTTTCTCGCAATATGCCTGGTCTGGTGGATTTATATGGACACATATTCCTGGTGAACGCGTAAAATCCTATTTAGAAAAATATGAGCAACCTGTAAATGTGCTTGCTCAAGTAATATCTGGAAAACGAGGTGATTTTACGGTTACAGTAAAAAATAGCGACGCTTTAAAAGTGAGCGATGTTATTGAATTGCAATTATTTAATAAAGATGGAAAAGATGGTAAAATAGTTGACGAACTCTACAAAAAAGCCGATGTAAAAGTAGGAACACATCATTACAACTTTCCTGAATTGCCTCTAGTGAGACAGCAGCTAGAGATCAAATCGATAGAAGGGAATAAAATCACCTTTAATTCACCTCTCACAATAAGTATAGACGCCTCTTACGAAGCACAAATAGTCGAGTGGAAGCATTTAGAAAACGTAGGTATAGAGCATTTTTCTATAGAATTTCCTATGACACCAAGAATAGCACACCATGTAGAACAAGGTTTTAACGGGATTAACTTAACGAGATTGTACGACAGTTGGGTACAAGATATTATAATCACAAATGCAGACAGCGGCATTCTCACAGAAGAAATAGCAAACGTGACTATCAAGGATATTATTACTCGAGGTGATCACTTTGCTCATTATACTGTGGCTATGGCTGGTGTACACAATGTGCTAGCGCAAAATATAGTGGTAGAAAATGTTGCTGAACATCCCTTAAGTTTCAATACTTTTTCTACTAAAAACGTATATAAGGACTGCACTGTTTACCATAAGCCGGTTCTAGATCAACATAGCGGTGCTAACCATCAAAATCTATTTGATAATACTACCGTGTATATAAATAAAAATGAACATGATTCATATCCGTTATTTGCTGGTGGAGGCGCTGGATACTGGAAACCGTCGCATGGAGCTTACAGTACTTTTTGGAATACTAATGTGATTATTCAAAAACCAGAATCTATTTCTCAAAGTTTCATTCTTAACGGAATGAATGATGGACCTTATGCAAGAGTTATAGGAACCCATGGAAATATAGATCTTCAGGTGAATTATGGACCGCAAGCTTATATTAGTTCGACAAATATTTTCCTAAAGGAAGTCCCTTCGTTATATGACTATCAACTAAATGGAAGGTTAAATTAATAATCTAGTAATATCACTAATTTAAATAGGTCATTTAAATCAATCATATTAACTACATTTAACGACCAAATATTTATTCGTTTCATGTATAGAATTCTATTCTTACTTATAATTTTTACAACTGTTCAAAGTTATTCTCAAGTAAACAGTTATCAATTCCAGCATCTCTCTACAGCACACGGACTTTCTCAAAGTAGTGCTATAGCAATCGAGCAGGATGAGCTAGGTCAAA
>CAZBCH010000099.1:0-4736 GCA_964490235.1 uncultured Flavobacteriaceae bacterium
TTTGTAGAACGTTATTTAAATGATGGGTATGTCGTACTTCAAGGCGACAGGAGCATACCTGTTAGCAGAGCAAAGCGTACCGATTTTCTAAACTTGTTAAGACATTAGATTTTTAATTGTTGTACAGATGGTAATATAAACGCTTTCGCGAAAGCGAGAAAATAAACACCTAATATAAAATACTCTATAGAAAGCTTAATTTTGCTTAAAACCAAATACATTGGACAAGCAAACTGACTTATACGGCAAGGCATTACTTGATTTTCAAAATCGATATTATACTGAAGATCTTCAAGTATGGAGTCCAACAATGGAAGACGATGTATTACCACTTCCCTATTTATTTAGAAACTACAATGAAATGCCTAATATTGAAAAGAAAGCGTTATCATTATGTAAAGGCAATGTCCTTGATGTAGGTGCAGGAGCAGGATCACATAGTGTTTATCTAGAACAGGAAAATTTTACTGTCACCGCTTTAGATCAGAGCGATGGCGCTATTCAGGTACTTCAACAAAGATTAGTGAAACCAAATTCTGCAATAATTAAAGAGAACGTCTGGCAGCATAACGGTCGTTATGATACCATTTTATTACTTATGAATGGTACGGGAATATTTGAAAAATTAGAAAAGGTACCGCTATGTCTAGAATTACTCAAAAATATGCTGTCTGAGAATGGACAAATACTAATAGACAGCTCTGATTTGAAATTTCTTTTTGAAGATCCAGAAGATGGTGGTTTATGGGTGGATTCCAGCAAGGATTATTACGGAGAGGTAAGTTTTTCTTTAAAATATAAAGATATGGAATCGGAATTATTTGACTGGCTCTACATGGATTTTGAACTGCTTAAAAGCTATGCAGTTGCTGCTGGGTTGCAAATAGAATGTATTTATAATGGTGATCATCACGATTACCTTGCAAGATTAAGCATATAAATTACAGATATTACCTGTTAAACTTGAAATAAATAAGCCGTTGCGTTCTAGATCATCTACTATCTTTAAAACAAAAAGAAATAGAAATTATGAAGACAGCACTAATTACAGGAGCTAGTAGCGGTATAGGAAAAGAACTTGCAAACATTCATGCGAGCAACGGTGGTAACTTAGTAATTGTCGCAAGAAGTGAAAATGAACTTAACCAGCTCAAATCAAAGCTTGAATCTCAACATCAGGTGAAAGTTCATGTAATTGTAAAAGATCTCACAGCACCAGATGCTACACAAGAAGTCTATGACGAGATCAAAGAAGCTGGGATTGAAATTGATTATCTAATAAATAACGCCGGTTTTGGCGGTATAGGTAAATTTCATGAGCGAGACTGGTCCAGCGATCAAAATATGATTTTATTGAACGTTATGGCGCTCACTCATTTGTGCAGGCTCTTCACACCTGAATTTGTAAAGCGTGACTCTGGAAAAATTCTTAATGTCTCTTCTACAGCCAGCTTAATGCCTGGACCTATGCAAGCGGTCTATTTTGCTACAAAAGCTTTTGTTACCTCATTGAGTAACGCAATTTCCCAAGAATTATCTGAGACTAATGTTTCTGTAACTAATTTGATGCCTGGTGCTACAGAAACTGATTTTGGTAAAACCTCTGGAATGGATAAAACATCTTTATTTGATCAAACTGCCAGTGCTAAAGATGTCGCTCAAGCAGGTTATGACGCTATGCTCAATGGAGATATGGATGTTAAAGCTGGAGTAAGTTTTTCTCAAAAAGCGATGCTTGCTACTATTCCTTTTACACCTAAAAAAGTATTGCTTAAAATGGTAGAAAAAATGCAACAACCTAAGGACTAATTATCTTTTACTTACAAATTTAGAAGTGTTCAAATAAAATCGCCAGGGAAGATTTTTGTCTTCTTCTGCATAATCGATTCCTATTCTTTTGCTGGTGGTAATCTCGCTTTCGCGAAAGCGGAACTCCTCATTATACTCGATCCATACCTCATCACCAGTTAAATCGGCACCGTAATGAGCCTTAGAAAGAGCAAAAGCCTTACTAAAATTCCCTGGTCCAGAAGTAAGTGTTTTATCTAGTTTTTCCTTTTTACGACGTCGCAGCATCACTTCTACTCCATCAAGTGGCTCTACGGCTCTTATTAAAATGGCGTCAGCATGGTTTTTTGAGTTTGTGATGATATTGAAAAGGTGGTGAATACCATAACATAAATATACATAAGCAACGCCACCAGATTCATACATGATTTTTGTACGATCTGTAAATCTACCTAAGTGAGCATGGCAGGCTTTATCGTCATAACCGCGATAAGCTTCTGTCTCGGTAATAATTCCTGAGGTTAGTTCTTCATTAATATTAGAAACGATCTTTTTCCCTATGAGATCTTTGGCAATGTTTACCACATCATCTTGTTGATAGTAGGACGCCGGTAATTTTTTGGTAAGATTATTGATCATACCTAAAAATAACACACTTTATACTTCGACTTATGTTGCTTAAGACTTTTTTAATATTAGGTTTCTTTCTCATTAATAATTTTTCTTTTTCTCAAGAGACTCTAGAACCATTAGGAAATAGTAAAGTCTTATCACTAATGTCAACAGTGTATTTTGACACAGATAGCGATCAATTGCATCCTGATTCACAAAAAGCCATAGAGAATTTATTTCTATTAGATAATGGCTCTGTTATTAAGGAAATAGTCCTAACAGGATATTGCGATGAACGTGGTTCAAGTAGCTATAATAAAGATCTGGCCTTAAGAAGAGTTAAAAGCGTTCAAAGATTCTTTTATTCTAAACAAGAATTTGATCCATCAGTATTTGACCTAAAAGCTCGTGGAGAAATAACTGCAGGCGATTTAGAATATTTAGAAGGTGGTTTTAAATTCAATAGACGTGTCCAAATAAATGTGAGTTATGAATATCCAGTTGTAGAAGTAGAATTTAATGCACCTCTTAAAAAAACTAACACTAGTAAAACTGAGCCCAAAATTTCTATACCAGTATTTACTGATAGCCTAAAAGTAAATGAAAAGTTAGTTTTCAATAACATTATTTTTACAGGTGGTACAAAAAATGTGAGACCTGAATCTTTACCAGTTATAGATCAAATCGCAGCAGACTTAAAAAAGTATAAATCATATGAAATAGAAATTCAAGGTCATATTTGTTGCAGCCCACCGAACCAAAAAGGCATTGAAATCAATACTGGAGAGACATTTTTATCATTACTACGTGCTCAAAGAGTAAGAGAATTACTAATAGAAAAAGGTGTAGAAGCAAACCGCCTTACCGCAGTTGGAAAAATGGCAAACTTTAAAACAGGAAGAGGCGATTATTTTGATCGTAGAGTCGAATTTAGGATTACCGCGATCAATGAAAAGGATAGTGAAACTAATCCACAAAAGCCTTGAGAATCTGTTACCTTTGTAGCCATAAATTTTCTTTATGTCTTTTGAAAAATTAGGTCTCGATCCTGCCCTATTAAAATCCCTTAATGATCAACGATTACTGGAACCTACTCCTATTCAAGAACAGGTCATACCTTATATTTTAAAAGGAAAAGATGTTTTAGGAATTGCCAAAACTGGATCTGGTAAAACCGTTAGTTATGCGCTACCATTATTGCAAAATTTAAAAGATGTTTCTTCTAAAAACCGACACATCAGTGCGCTAGTAATGGTTCCTACTCGTGAACTTGCCGTGCAAGTAAGTGACGTGATAAAGACATTTTCTAAAGCACTAGACAAGCCATTAATTACTATGCCTATTTATGGTGGTGTAAGTATCAATCCACAGATGATGAAAATGAATACGGTGGATGTACTTGTTGCTACACCAGGACGTTTGATTGAACTGGTAGAAGCAAATGCTGTTATTCTTAAGGAGTGTAAAATCCTAGTGCTTGATGAAGCAGATAAGATGCTTTCCATGGGGTTTAAGGAAGAAATGGATGCAGTTTTGTATCATTTGCCTAAGAGAAAGCAAAATCTTTTATTTTCTGCTACCTTAAGCAATGAAGTTAAAAATATTCAAGAAGGATTATTGACTGATCCAGTAGTTGTAGAGATTGAAGAGGAAGAACAAGACTTCTCGCTTATTAAGCAACTAGGTTATCGAGTAACACCAGAGAAAAAAGGGGTATTGTTGAGACACCTTATAGAAGAGCATGACATGCAGCAGGTGTTAATTTTTTGTTCTTCTACTTACCAAGTAGAGCATGTGAATGATAAACTCAATATAAACGGAATCAAATCCAAAGCGATTCACGGTAAAAAATCTCAAGGAGTTAGAAATAAAAACCTAGCAGACTTTAAAAATAGTGCGGAGACTGGTGTCCGTTGTCTAGTAACTACAGACCTTCTTTCTCGAGGAATTGATATAGAATTCTTGCCTTATGTAATTAACTACGAATTGCCTCGATCGCCTAAGGATTACATTCATAGAATAGGTAGAACTGGTCGTGCTGAAAATCCTGGGACAGCGATTTCCCTTGTTACAAAAGAAGAATCTAACCACGCACGCGTGATTCAAAAGAAGACTAAATTAAAAATCTGGATGGAGGATTTACCGGAGTGGAATTCTTGATTAATTCTAAGTTGCGGTAAAATTGGATATTAATAAGTAAATATTAATATATTAAATAAACATCCTTAGGCAACTTATACCAAGATTACGGACTGAGACTGAGACTGAAAACTATAACCTAATCTTCCTTTTTAAAATCCAGACTCAAACTATTCACGCAGTGCCTTATTCCTGTA
>CAZBCH010000100.1:0-10182 GCA_964490235.1 uncultured Flavobacteriaceae bacterium
AGTTTTATGATCCTTTCCTGCTGCTTGCCAGTACAAATGATCAAAGGCATGACTAAATGGTTTGTTACGATCTATCGTATCTCTAAAACGTACATCTATTAAATTGATTAACTCTGTAGACGCAAATTCAATTTTTCTATACTGCGCACTTTGAAAACCACTTGCTGGCGTCAAGGTGTCTCTAAATTTCATATACTGCTCTACTTCCATTCCATCACCCATAATTTGAAAAGAGGAAGAAAGCATATCAAAATAGCGGCTGATGCGGTCCAATCGCTCAGCAAAAAATGCTGTTGTTAAATCGGGATGTGTTGCGATTTGATCGATTTCCCACAAGATCATCTTAAACAACAATTCATTAATTTGATGGTACATGATAAATACCATCTCATCTGGTAAGTTGGTGCGTTGCACTTGTAGATTAAGCAAAGCTTCTGGCTGGATGTAATCCCAATACGTAATAGGTTTAGAATGCAATAATCCACTTAAGTGTGTATTCACATCTTGACCTATAGAATCGTATTTATTTTTTAAATCGTTGTAAAGTTGGGCTTGTTTCATTATAGTTTTGGTGTGGCTAAAGGGCTAGCTAGTAATTAATCATATTCAATGATCAATTGCTGCTTTTATCAAATTTTCATTTAATGGGAACTAAATTTACGAGAAATTGATGAATTCAAACTTTCTGCCATAGAATTCTATCAATATAATAAAAGAATTGGCTACTTACTTTTATTCACTAGCTCTACCTTATCGTCAGAAATGGTAATAACTTTGTCCTTATAAAGTTTTCCTAGAGCTCTTTTGTAAGCTTTCTTACTCATTTCTAGATGGTAACGTATATGATCTGCAGGACTTTTGTCAGTTAATAAAAGGTAGCCATTAGGACTGGCGTGTAACTCGCTTAAAACTCGCTCTAAATCTTTGTCGATAACATTAAGAAATCCTTGTGGCCTTAGAGAAACGTCTATTAAACCGTCTTCTCTTACATTTTTTATATAACCAGTTACCTCTTCATTTTCAGAGAGCTCAGTAAACACCTCGTCATGATACAACAGGCCTTCTACACCATTTTCTATCAGTACTGTGTAGCCTAACGGTGTTTCTCTTTCTACAATCAAATTAACTTTTTCTCCTACTTTAAAATCCATCGGCGTATTATTTATATTTATTAACTGTGGTTCACAAAATCACTTTTTCAAATTCCCAATCTTGTATTTAAAAGGGTATATGAAGTGATTCCGCTTTCGCGAAAGCGGTAACTACAATTATCTACAAAGTAATGAACAGTTATTTCTTTTACCAAATAGAATTGATGTTCTATTCAAGAGAAATTTACCATGTTCTTTAGGTTATCAAATATAGCATGAAGTTGTTATGAAAATCTGGTAAGCAAGTGAAACCTTATAAAGAATGAAAAATTCTTATCAAAATAGCTAGGTTTTAGGTCGTCGATGTATTAAAAATGTTTTTTAACCACTGATTTACTTTACAGTCTAGAATGAGGTGAACTCTAGGCTCGTTACTATTATTGTGTACCTCATGGACCTTATGAAAATTACAATACCAGCATTCACCTGCTTTCATTATTACTGGTTGCTGATCAATTATTAAATGAACATTTTCATTAGTTTGTACAGGAATATGTAATCGTACCATTCCTTGTTCTACACTGTAACCATTATCTCGGTGCGGCTGTATACTTGCGCCTGGATTGAGTACATGAACCCTAAAGGTTTCTACAGGACAACGAAATGTCTCAAAAACAGATAACAAATAGGGACATTTTTTAAGAGCCTCATTTGGTAAAAAAACTGGCAATCCATCTGCGTCATTTATAGGCTCTATAAAATGAATAAGCCATAAGGTTTTTAAAGCAACTGATGAATTATAAATATCGCTATAGTCTTCTTTTGAGAATTGAGATAGTTCTTTTTTAATCACCTCTGTATCAAAATTAAAAGGAAGTTTTATAGCGTTCATACGGTTGAAGATTGTGAAGTTTTGATAATTAAAAAAAAACGAGGATAGTAGTTGTTCTTACATACCATATAACTAAAAATGAAAATTCCATCTTTATGTATTTGCTTACAATATAACACTTTATCAGAATACATTTTGGGAATAATCAATGTGTTAATCTATACAACAGTTTTCAAATCTAATCGTGTAATTTAAGTAAATAGAAACCTATATGTAACAATACTTTACATGAGATTTTTGATTATAATTCTTATTATATGAATAAATATCTAGTCTTCTCATTAGAATTATGATGTCATATTGCAAAAAACCTGAATCATTTTTTTCATCTCTTTTTCCTACAACACTTCAACAAATACGGCACATTCAAAAAGTTCAATCATTTACAAACGTAAATAAACGTAAGCAAACGTTTAAAATACTATTGCGATTTGCATACTGTTTCATATTTGCACCGTCATCAAAAACATACGATGGCACTTAACTAATTTATAACCCATACAAACTAATTTATTATGAGTAATTTAAGCAACAAAGTACAGTTAATCGGTAACCTAGGACAAGATCCAGAAATTATCAATTTAAATGACGGTAAAACTTTAGTGAAGTTCTCACTAGCAACTACAGATCGTTATACTAACAAACAAGGCGAGCAGGTAACTGACACACAATGGCATCGCGTTGTAGCATTTAATGGTACCGCAGGTATTATATCTCAGTATGTAAAAAAAGGAAACAAAATAGGCGTAGAAGGAAAACTAGTCACAAGACAATGGGAGGACAAATCTGGAGAAAAGAGATATACTACCGAAGTTGTTTGCGACCAAGTTCTTCTGCTAGGTGGTAAAGCATAGAAATCCTAATCTGATTATTCATTTCATAGGGTAATCAAAAAGTAAAAAGGTTATTGATTCTTTAATAATAGAATCAATAACCTTTTTTAATACAACTCTTTTCAAAATTGAACCATTGTAAAAGAAGAAGATCAAAAAGTTATGCTATGTGTGCGTCCTTGCTTGAACTACTTACAGTGATTACTTTACCGTATTTGTTTTTAAAAATAAAGTCTTTATCTCTATTACTTTTAAGAATTTCTACTGGTGTAGTAATATTTCTTGCTGTCAATAGTACATTTCCTTCAGAAGCTATGTAATTTGAATTTGCATTGAAACTAGTCAAAAAACTACTGTAAGAATCAACTTGTTTTTCATTCAATATAAAATGAGAGTCATCATCCATAAGGATAAGTAAACTTTTCTCATTACTTGAAAACATAGTTTTCTTTACTACTGGAATCGCCTTACATCTATCGTTTAACATAAAAGATTCTTCAAATAAGATTTCATACCTCTTATCCTCAAGTTTCTTAAGTATAGATGGATGTAAACTGGACGTATTTAAATCAAGTAAATTATTTCCAAAAGAAATATTTGCAGCAATAGGAGTGCACAAGGCTGTAAGCCCAACATTTCTTAAAAAAGTTCTTCTTTGGTAATTCATCGGTAAGGTGGTTAAGTTAGTAAAATTTGATTTTTTAAAGTTAGTAAAATAAAAGTTAACCGTAGCGCATTATTTTTTTAACTTGAAGAATTAAAGTGATGAATATCAGAATAGAAATATTATTTGTGATTCTTAAGTGAGTTAGAATTACAAGTTTTAATGAAGCATATGCATACTAACTGGACTTAAGTAAATTCTCAAATTCGCTGATGCACTGTTGAGATATCGCCTCATTTTCTGGATCTAAGGTCAGAGAAATACATTCATAATATTTCTTACTTACTTCATTGTGAGTAATAGCGCTCATCCACTTTAGTTCTTCCTTGTAGAGATCAACTGATAGTCTAGAGGCAAAAATCATTTTATATTGAGCAAACCCAGAAGAATTTAAATATTTATAATCTATCGTCTTTATTTGTTGATAAGCCTCATCATGCTTACCAATTGAAGAATTATAAAGAGCAACATCTCTTTTATTTGCAGCCTTTTCTAGCGCAATCATTTCTGACCTACTATTTCCATAGTCACTAGTTTCTATAAACTCACTAATCGTATCGCTATAGGTAAATCCAGAGCTAACATTATAAAAGTTTACCACCTGATAATCTCCATTGCGATCTTTATCTACATAGAAAATCAAATAATTAACAACCCTATCATCTTGGTCTGTTACAAAATAGTTTAATCTATAGACGTTATCTTTTTTATGAATATCAAAAAGCAAAACCTCTAGATCTAGTAATTCTACACTTTCTACATAGGAGTCTATACTTTGTTTATAGAGCATGTTAAATGCGTTATATAGTCCTTGACGTTCTGCAGCAGTGTTTTTTGTTTTAAAGTCAGAACCTAATCGCCAAGAAAATAAAACTGGACTAAAATTACTTTTAATACTATCAGATTTATAAGTATTAAAGCCGTTTTCAATAACTTTCCCTAAATCTTCTACAGCTAATAATTCAGTATCAACTTCAGCTACTTTATCACTACCGTTACATGCTACAAAAAATATGAAAGAAGCAAAAATAAAAAACCTAAAACCGTAATAGTAAGACATGAGAAAATTATTATCTAAGAGCTACAAGTACCCTATTAAATATTAAACATGTCCGAAAATACCTCAAATAACTTAGGAATAAAAATCAATTATCTTCTTACCATAAATAAAGTCCCAGAAATAAGCTTGCCTAAGCTTGAGTAGATCATTTCTCAAAGCTTAGGCATGCCTGAATGCGATTTTTAAAACGGTAGAGATTTATAAACGATTAAATACCTTTTATAAAGTCGCTGTATAAATCATTGAATTGATAACCTTCTGTAAAACGCTTTTTACTTAGTTTATCAAATTCCACTAGCGACCATAAAATAAATTCTTTCATAAAATTGCGATCCTCTTTTTTAGTCTCTGGCTGGTATTTTTGTACGAGATCTTCTAAAGGTTCAATTTGATCAATCAATGCTTGATAATCGTTATCATTTAATTCATCTAATAATTCTAGACCTTCATTATTAAAAAACCATTCTATCAATTTATCATAAGGAGTTTCTTCATCACCCTTTACCAGTTTTTTAATTTCTGGAAAGTACTGTGGGAATAATGTTTTAGTCGCTTCGCCTATCAATTCATTTGCTACAAAAGCAGCTCCTTCTTGCTCACCTTCATAAACCAACTCTACTTTACCAGTAATCGCAGGAATAATCCCTGTAAAGTCAGAAAAACGAATGCTCGTTTTATCGTCGCCATTCATTAAACAACGACGTTCTGCAGTACTCAATAAATTTTCAAAAGCTGTAATACTCATACGTGCGCTCACACCACTTTTCTCGTCTACATATTCACTGTCTCTCGCGCAAAAACTAATTTGCTCTAGTACATCTTTTGCTAGTTCTGGTACATAAACCGTTTCGGCGGTTCTAGAATCATTCTTAGCTTCTTGTTGAGTAATTGTTTTCGCAATAGCGATATTCTCAGGATAATGAGTTAAAATTTGTGAGCCTATTCTATCCTTTAACGGCGTCACGATGCTACCACGATTTGTATAATCCTCTGGGTTTGCAGTAAAAACAAACTGCATATCTAGTGATAATCGCAGTTTAAAACCGCGTATTTGTATGTCTCCTTCTTGTAAGATATTAAACAGAGCTACCTGAATACGTGCTTGTAAATCTGGTAATTCATTAATTACAAAAATACAGCGGTTAGCGCGTGGTATCATCCCATAATGGATCACGCGATCATCAGCATAACTCAGTTTTAAGTTGGCTGCCTTTATAGGATCTATATCTCCTATTAAATCAGCAACGGTAACATCTGGTGTTGCAAGTTTTTCATAAAAACGATCATCACGATGTAACCATGAAATAGGCGTTTTATCACCGTGCTCTTTAATAAGTTCAATTGCAGTTCTAGAAATGGGTGCTAGTGGATCATCATGAATTTCGCTGTCAGTCACATAAGGAATATATTCATCCAGCAAACCTGTCATTAATCTAGCAAGACGTGTTTTGGCCTGACCTCGCAAACCCAACAAATTTATATTGTGACGCGATAAAATAGCTCTTTCTAATTCTGGAATTACCGTGTTTTCATAACCATGTATTCCTGTAAAAGAATCTATATCATTTTTTATGTTGTGAATTAAATTATCTCTTAACTCATCCTTTATTGATTTTGACTTCCAGCCAGCTTTTTTGAGATCGCCTAATGTTTGTATTTTATTGTATTCCATAGCTTTTCTTCCTAATTGAGTACAAATTACAACGCTTGCCCTACTCTAGCAATCATTAAAGAGTTATTTAACGTTAGTGTTCAATGCTCTTTAAATTCTATAGAATTTGATGAAACAAAAAGGTTTATCTAGTATCGCTTTCGCGAAAGCAGTAGTAAAAACATCTATAATCCAAAATTATTTAACCTATTGTCAGACCGATCCTGTCGAAGTCAGTTCGTAAAAATAGAAATGCTACTCAAAGTTCAACCCATCTTCGACAAGCTCAGATTGACAAATAGAATGCATCAACCATCACACTGTCAAACTGAGCCTGTCGAAGTCAGTTCTAAAAAATAGAAATGCTACTCAAAGGTCAACCCATCTTCGACAAGCTCAGATTGACAAATAGAATGAATCAACCATCACACTGTCAAACTGAGCCTGTCGAAGTCTCTCTTACATAAGGGAAAATTTCTCGAAGTTCAACCCATCTTCGACAAGCTCAGTTTGACAAAAAGAATGCATCAACCATCACACTGTCAGACTGAGCTTGTCAAAGTCGTTTGTAATAAAGTAATTCTTATTCAAGTTTGAGTTTGAGTTTGAGTTTAAGTTTAAGTTTAAGTTTAAGTTTGAACTTAACTAATATACTTCCAAAGACCTTTTTTATTTTGCAAGAAAGTCATCACACGTTTTACACCAGCATGTTCTGGTAACTCAATTTTCATGTCTTTGGCGAGTAGTTTTTGTGCCGCTTCTCTGGCCAATGCTAAAATCTGATTATCCTTTACTATATCAGCCAGTCGTAGATCCATGACACCACTTTGTCTTGTTCCCATTAAATCGCCTGGACCACGTAGTTTCAAATCTACCTCAGCGATTTGAAAACCATCTGTCGTTTCTACCATGGTTTGAAGTCTGGTCTTAGAATCGTTGCTCAACTTATGTCCTGTCATTAGGATACAATAGCTTTGATCTGCGCCACGTCCTACTCTACCACGTAGCTGGTGCAATTGTGACAAGCCAAAACGCTCAGCACTTTCTATGATCATTACACTTGCATTAGGAACATTAACACCTACTTCAATGACCGTGGTTGCCACCATAATTTGTGTCTCGCCTTTAACAAAGCGATTCATTTCATAGTCTTTGTCCTCTGGTTTCATACGTCCATGGACAATGCTCACATTATATTTAGGTAATGGAAATTCTCTAACAATACTTTCATAACCATCTTGTAAGTCTTTGTAATCCAGTTTTTCAGACTCTTCAATTAGTGGATACACAATGTAAATTTGTCTCCCGAGATCGATTTCATCTCTTATGAATTTAAAAACTGCCAATCTATTTTTATCATATCGATGCACGGTTTTAATTTCTTTACGACCTGGCGGCAATTCATCAATTACCGATATATCAAGATCGCCATACAAACTCATAGCAAGCGTTCTAGGAATAGGTGTTGCGGTCATTACTAAAACGTGCGGTGGCAAATCGTTCTTCTTCCACAATTTTGCACGTTGTGCTACGCCAAAACGGTGCTGCTCGTCTACAATGGCAACACCCAGATTTTTGAACTTGACTTTGTCTTCAATGAGCGCATGTGTTCCTATAAGAATGTCTAAAGTTCCATCTTCAAGACCTTCATGAATCACACGTCTATCCTTAGTTTTAACCGATCCTGTAAGCAATGAAACCGTAATATTGGTTTTTTCTAATAGTTCGGAAACTCCAGTATAATGCTGTTGCGCAAGTATCTCAGTAGGTGCCATAATACAGGCTTGAAATCCGTTATCTAAAGCAAGTAATGCGGTGAGAACGGCAACAATAGTTTTTCCTGATCCCACATCTCCTTGCAGTAGTCGGTTCATATGAGCGCCTGTTCCCATATCTGCACGGATTTCTTTGACTACTCGTTTTTGAGCTCCGGTCAATTGAAAAGGCAAATGATTATTATAGAAATCGGTAAATTTCTCTCCTACTTGATCAAAAACATAACCTTTGATTTTAGTTTTTCTTATGCGATTTTGAAGCAACAACTCCATTTGAATAAAGAATAGTTCTTCAAACTTTAATCTATAAATAGAGGCTCGCAACATCTCTGGCGAACTCGGGAAATGAGCATTCACCATCGCATCATTTTTCCCAACTAGTTTATAGTGCTCTCGCATATCATCTGGCAACGTTTCTACAAAGGCACCATTGATCTCACTGAACAATTTACGCATGCACTTGACAATGTAGGTGTTTGTGACTTTGCGTTTTGCCAGCATTTCTGTACTAGGGTAAACAGGCGTCATAGCACTTTGTTTGCGAGACTTGTGATCTTTAAGTAATTCCAGATCTGGATGGGCAATGCTGTATTGAGAACCGTAACGTTGTACCTTTCCAAAAGCCACATAGGGCTCGTTAATTTTTAAACTATCCCTGAAATGTTTCTGACTACGGAACCATACCAGCTCCATTCTACCTGTTTCATCTGCAAACGAGGCAACTAACCTTGTTGCGTTTCCTGTACCAGCAGTTTTAATATTAATTATCTTACCTACTATTTGCACCTGAGCACTTTCTGGTACCAGCTGATTGATTTTATAGTATTGGGTTTTATCGATATACCTATTAGGAAATAAATTTGCTAGATCTCCATAGGTTTCTATATGCAATTCACTGCGCAATAGCTTTGCTCTTTCTGGCCCAACGCCGCCGAGGTAGTCAATAGGTGTAGAAAGAAAATTGAGTGGCAATCTTGAAATTTTATAGATGTGTTTTCAAAGGTAATTCAAACTGTATATAAATCATAACCACATAAAACCACTTAAAAATAATCCACATAGAAAATGGAATATCTCGTACTATTCAAGGTAAAAAAGAAGGCCTATTTTACAAACCTTCTTTGTAACTCTATTTGTATTTCATTAACCTCGACGTCTTTCTAAAAGTATCATCATCATTAGACCTAACATCACACGCTCTTTATCATCTTCATCAATGTTTGCAGTTTTCTCTAACTCAAACTCTTTGCCTAAAAATGAAGGTTTCTTTTTAAGTTTTACTACAACTTCTCCGTTTCTATTAGTAACATTATACGTAGGATTAAATAAATAGCCCGTAAAGAAACCTAAAATAGGGATCTCACCTAGTAAAGAGTCTCCTACTCTTACCCAAGCGTTTGCTTCTTGAACTTTGTACTGTGGTTCATTATTTTCATTGATGATGTCGTACTCTGCTTTCCATATACTACGCCATCCTTTGCGCGCTATTTTACCTATCTCATTCTCATTTGCATCTCTCATGGAATAAGCTGCGCTAAAATCTAACCATTTATTTGCTGCAATTGTAAATAAGATTCTTGTTTTACTCTCGTCGCTATAAACGGTAATCGCTTCTTTGAGTTTAAACATTTTCTGTTTAACGTAAGCTATGGTTTGACCAGAAGCATTTCTAGCTGTAAAATCATTACTTAACGTAGTAACTTTAAAAGAAAACTTGATTGGGTATTCTAAATTATGCATATGTTGATGGTTGAAATTACTATGTAAATGTAGCTTTAATATTCCGCTTTCGCGAAAGCGAGATAATAACCATCATAACTGCAATTTATTTACTCCACCACATCTAGCTTTGCAAAACGCAGTAATAATTTCTTTAATCCACCTACTTGAAAGTTGATTTCGGCTTTTTTCTCGCCGCCTATACCTTCCAGATTCACAACGGTTCCACGACCAAAACGTGCGTGTTCTACCACCATACCTGGCTCTAACTTCCCGTCAAATCCAGCTGGCTTACTGCTTTGCGCAGTACTACTCACTGGTTTCATTTTGCGCAGTTTTCTTATTTGCTCTTGATTAGGCTGGTTTACACTAGGTGGCGTTCCATTTTTAGGCTTGGTCTGGCGTAATTTAGACTTATCCGGTTCATCCCAAAGATCGCTATCTAGCAATGGCTTATATCGATAATTATCTGGTGGCGTGGTGTATTCTAGATATTG
>CAZBCH010000101.1:0-2142 GCA_964490235.1 uncultured Flavobacteriaceae bacterium
GACTGAAGTGCTGTATGCTTATACAACTTATTAATAACGATGTTAGGAATAGCATCACGCTCTAAAATATGAACGATGCGCATACCGTTACGGTCAGATTCATCCCTTATCATAGAGATACCTTCTAACTTTTTATCGTTAATAAGATCAGCTGTTTTCTTGATCATATCAGCTTTGTTTACCTGATATGGCAGCTCGTCAACGATAATGCACTCACGTCCTTTAACCTCTTCAATGCGCACGCGACCACGTATTTTTATACGGCCACGACCGGTATGAAAAGCATCTTTAACACCATCATAACCATAAATAATACCACCAGTAGGAAAATCTGGTGCTTTAATATGTGTTATTAACTCATCAATTTCAATATCGTTATTTTCAATGTAAGCTATCGTTCCATCTACTACCTCAGTTAAATTATGAGGTGGCATATTAGTCGCCATACCTACGGCAATACCGCTGGCACCATTGACTAGTAGATTAGGTATTTTGGTAGGTAATACAGTAGGCTCTGACAACGTATCATCAAAATTTAATTGTGTGTCTACCGTTTCCTTATCAATATCAGCAAGCATCTCTTCAGATATCTTGCGCATTTTAGCTTCGGTATAACGCATAGCAGCAGGTGGATCACCATCTACACTACCAAAGTTACCTTGACCATCTACCATCATGTATCGTAATGACCATTCTTGAGCCATACGTACCATGGTATCATATACAGATGTATCACCATGTGGATGATACTTACCGAGGACTTCTCCTACGATTCTAGCACTTTTTTTGTAACCTCTATTAGAAAGTACACCTAGTTCATACATACCGTATAAAACCCTTCTGTGTACTGGTTTTAGTCCATCTCGCACATCTGGCAGTGCTCGTGACACTATGACTGACATCGAATAATCGATGTATGCTGACTTCATTTCATCCTCGATATTGATCGGGATTAACTTTTCTCCATCTGCCATTGAATTCAGATTATATTAATTTAGTTAATTTAACAACTAGCAATTTAATGAAATCCCTAGTATTAATAAGGCTTTGAATCAATTTAAGCTGTGTTTTTATTAACACTTTTCACCTAAGTCTGTGAATAAGTTTTAAATGCTTGAAAACGTTAAGAAAGGTCTGTTTTTGTTGCGCTTTCGCGAAAGCGAACAAAGTATTAACCCTATTTTATATTACGGAATGCTTTTTGAAAAGAATAAATTCAATACATTTAGACGAAAGAAGCGATATGGACGATAATTTTTCACCGAGAGTAAAAGACGTAATCGCCTATAGTAAGGAAGAAGCCTTGCGATTAGGGCATGATTTTATAGGAACAGAACATTTAATGTTAGGATTATTAAGAGATGGCGATGGGAAAGCTATTGAAATCTTGACAAATTTATCAGTGGATTTAGATAATTTAAGACGTAAGGTTGAGATATTAAGCCCTGCAAATCCTAATGTAAGTGCGGCTGTAAATGAAAAGAAAAACCTTCATTTAACAAGGCAAGCAGAGCGAGCCCTTAAAACAACTTTTCTAGAAGCTAAGTTGTTTCAAAGTACCTCTATAAACACTGCACACCTATTATTATGCATTTTACGCAATGAGAATGACCCTACAACAAAGCTTTTGAACAAGCTTAAAGTAGATTATGATAACGTAAAAGATGAATTTAAAATGATTCTCTCCCAAGAAGATGGATATATTGAGGATGTAAGTGCAGCATCCTTCAGTGATGAAAATGAGGGCGATGAAATGCAAGATGGAGGTAAAGAAAATTTGTTTTCTCCTAGTTCTGACAAAAAAACAAACAAAAAATCTAAGACTCCGGTTTTAGATAATTTCGGTCGTGATTTAACAAGAATGGCAGAAGATGATAAGCTTGATCCTGTAGTGGGAAGAAGTGAGGAGATTCAACGAGTTTCTCAAATATTAAGCCGTCGTAAAAAGAATAATCCTTTATTAATAGGAGAACCTGGTGTAGGTAAAAGTGCAATCGCCGAAGGACTTGCTTTGCGCATAGTACAGAAGAAAGTATCTCGTACCTTATTTAATAAGCGTATTGT
This sequence comes from uncultured Flavobacteriaceae bacterium, assembly GCA_964490235.1. GTDB lineage: Bacteria > Bacteroidota > Bacteroidia > Flavobacteriales > Flavobacteriaceae > Nonlabens. The sequence continues at coordinate 2,065 of CAZBCH010000101.1, forward strand.
GATGCTCGACCTCGCTGCTTTAGTAGCCGGTACCAAGTACCGTGGACAGTTTGAAGAACGGATGAAAGCCATCATGAA
>CAZBCH010000102.1:0-4683 GCA_964490235.1 uncultured Flavobacteriaceae bacterium
GTTTGCTTACGTTTATATCTCGACCTTCTAAATCATACAATGCCTGAGAACAATACTCTACTAAGTCGTCTAGGGTCCATGTTCTATAGGTATTCTGTAAACAGCGATCTATAGTTTTATATCTTATGAGTGCATTTTTATTAATAGCCATAGGTCTATTTTGGTGGTAGTTAAGTGGGTTGTAATGCCGCTTTCGCGAAAGCGGAACAGCAATAATTATTTACAATAATAAACATCTTTTTTAACTACGCAAAATGATTGCGTAGTACTAAGTGCATATTTGTCATGTAGTTAAACAGAAAACTTTTAGTAAGTTTTCAAAAATGTAGTGCTGCGTCATACGAGGAGATGGCGCAGCTTATTAAAACAAAATAATTAAGAAGATGAATGAAGTAACCAATCAAAAAGATTTTACAAAAATCACTGGTAAAGAAATTGTAGCTTTAGGATACCCAAGTGGACAGTGGTTTACAGAAGCAATAGACCATATCAACTCTAATGAATTAAATCAAACCGAAATGGAAGCTTACCTAGAGAAATTTAGATTACCACCAGAAATAGGCATTCATGAAGAGCCAGTTCCTTTTTCTATCAATTTAAAAGCAGAAAGTGAGCAAGAAGAAGATAATGTAGGGAAAGTTATTGCCACGATGAATGCGGTAATGAAAACACCTACAGTGGTTAACGGTAGCATCATGCCAGACGCGTGTCCAGCTGGACCAGTAGGAACAATTCCTGTAGGTGGAGTAGTGGCGGCAAAAAATGCTATTCATCCAGGAATGCATAGTGCAGATATTTGTTGCTCGGTGATGTTAACCGATTTTGGTGATGCAGATCCTAAAGCGGTTCTTGACGCGGCAAGTGCAACGACTCACTTTGGTCCAGGAGGAAGACCTAGAGGGCAGCAGTTTAAGCTTCCTGAAGAATTGAAAGAGGAGTTTGAAGCTAACTTCTTTTTGGATAGTCCGAGAAGTATTTCACTGGCACAAGAACATTTAGGAACTCAAGGTGATGGTAACCATTTCTTATTTGTAGGTAAAAGTAAGTTGACGGGAAACACGATGATGATTACACATCATGGTTCTCGTGCGCCCGGAGCAAGATTATACTCTCAGGGAATGAATGTGGCAGAGAAATTTAGAAAATTAATCTCGCCGCAAACTATGAAACAGAATGCATGGATTCCTTTTAACACGCATGAAGGAGAGAAATATTGGGAAGCTTTACAAACGATAAGAAAATGGACCAAATTAAATCATGAATTGATTCATGATGGTGTGAAGGAAAAGTTAGGAGCAACTGCTCACAACCGATTCTGGAACGAGCACAATTTTGTTTTCAAGGATGGAGATACTTTTTACCATGCAAAAGGTGCTACACCTCTTGATCCTAAATTCATGCCTGATATCACTGGTCCACGTTTAATACCGCTTAACATGTCAGAGCCAGTTCTAATTGTAAAGGGAGCAACAACAGCTACTAATTTAGGTTTTGCACCGCATGGCGCTGGACGTAATATGAGTAGATCGCAACACAAGCGTAATCTTGCACATAAAACAAATGAAGAGATATTTGCTGACGAAACAAAAGGACTGGATATTAGATTCTTTTCCAATGAAATCGATATTTCTGAATTACCTAGTGCATACAAAAATGCTGATGCGGTAAGAAAGCAAATGGAAGATTACAACTTAGGAGAAGTGATTGATGAAGTGATGCCATACGGTTGCATTATGGCTGGAGATATGGATAAAAACGCACCTTGGCGAGTTAAAAGGCGTAAAAAGCAATCGCGTAAAAAGAAGTAAACAAAAAGCTCAAAAAATAGTCTTTAATTTTTTGAGCTTTTTTATGTTCTCGCTTTCGCGAAAGCGAGATTACTATAAATATATTATCCCAGCACCTCATTCAATAAAGCAGCAAGTCGTACACCACCTTTTTGCAATTGAACACGTAGTTTATAAAAATATTGGTACATGTATCGGTAACTTAATTTGTCTCCTTTTTTAGTGTTTGCATAAATATCTTTAACTAAAACACGGCTATCTTTTAACCAATCTCTATGCGTACCGCTGCCCATGGCTTTGCGCTGTTTTCTTGTTAATGCAGGCATATTACTAGCCAGTTCTGTGTAGGACATACCATAACTGTCTATCATTTGTGAATCCCAAACACGGTGAAGATTTGTTCCATCTCTAAACCATTGTACTTGAAAATCGTTTCCACCTTTATCTTCACTTAAACCAGTGTGTAATGGCTGGTGTAGATCACCTATAAAATGCACCAGTAAACGCAGTTGAAAGGCTTTTTCTTCTTTTGATGCTGTTTTGGACTTTAAAGTAGCTATACAAGTATCTATTGCTTCTATAATATCGCCGCGCTCACTTTTAGGGTGCTCTTCGTATGTGGAATCAAAAGGAATATTTACGTAATGTTTAGAACCGTATTTTCTATAAAGTGTATCGCTCTTAATATCGTCTGCATAAGTAGAAACTAATGCCAGTGATTCTCCATCGAGTAATTTTGCAATGGCTTTTCTGGCTTTTTTATTTAGATACTGTTCTGCAACGGCACCAGTTGTTCTATGCCCAGTTTTGCCCCAATCGTTTGCATGAGCAGATAATGAAGCGGTAAGAAAAAGAAATAAGAGAAATTTACGCATGATTTTTTTGGGTAAAAATAAGTAGCAGGGCTACCTTTTAAGTAAATTGAGTGTTAAAAAGATGTGATTTTATTTTTTAAAATCTTGTTTTTTCATTTGCGGATTAAAACAGAGTTCTAGCATTTGATAGATTTCTGGATGCTTTCTTTTCATTAAACCTGGTCTACTGAAAAAGTATTCTGCAGTCACGGCAAAAAATTCTGCTTGATTTGTCGCTCCATAAGATCGTATGTCAGACTCATCGTTGTCTATCGCCTCCATTTCTTTGTACATAAGATTCATCCATGGTATAATGTAGGATTGCTCTAAAAAAGCTTCTGGTAATCCATTAACCTGCCCATCTACTTTATCTAGTAAATGAACAAATTCATGAATGGCCGTGTTGTGCTTATCAGTATCATTTTTAAAGCCGTGATGTAGCGCCGTTCTGGAAAGAATCATTTGCTTTTCAAATCTTCCGGTTCCCACTAGTCCACCGATCATGCGGTCTTCATCCTTGTCGTTAAATCCAAGGTCTTCATTAAAATTATCTGGATAGATTATTACTCCACTTAGGTTATTGTAACTCCATTCTCCAAATCTAAACACAGGAATTACCGCACTTGCTGCAATAAAAATCTTATCTATTTCTTCTATTTCAAAACCTACCGCATCTATATATATTTCTTTTAAAAAAGCATTCATACGCTTTCTAAAAGCGGTTTTCTCATCTGTCGTGAGTTTTTTATAGAAAGAAATATGTTTTTCTAATGTTTCATGCCATTCAGGACGGTCTTTTATGGCTTGAGATAATTTGGGTCTAAAGATTAAATAATATAAAAGCAATCCTGCGATTAATGGTATAACAAAATAAAGCATAGTAAAATTTGAATTCAAATGTACTATGTATTTAAATAATTAAAACTCTTTAAAGCACTTGCTTTAACCATTTAAACTTAAAATAAGTAGAGGAGTTGTGACCATTATTCAGAATTTACAAAGCAATTACAATTCAGATAGTAAATATGACAGTTGAGTGAATAATTTTTAGATAAGACTATTTCTCACGGCATTTTTGAGCTGTTCTAAAGTATTCAACTATTTTTAGAATCATAATTAAACCAGATGAATTTAAAACAATTATATAAATTTCTTTTAGCGAGCATAGTTATTTCAATATCTATCAATTTGATCAATGCTTATTTTCGAGGGAAATTTTTGAATTTTGAAAGTGAGGTCGAAGGTTTCTTAATCAACTTCATGTTTACCATAGTTTTAACTTTAGGAAATCAATGGTGGTTTGACTTTCTAGGTAAAAGAATTTCATGGCGCGAAGAGTCTACTAAACGTTTATTATACGGTGCTATAGGATCTGTTGTTTTAACAATGGTGTTGCTTACATTTCTCAACTTTATAACAAATGTTTTGATATATGGTGCGTCTTTTAAAGAATTTCTGAATGAACAAGAAATAGAATGGTATGTTTTCGGTTTAATATTAACACTTATCATCTCTACCATCTATCATGCGATATATTTTTACAAGGCTAGTCAAGCTCAGAAAGTAAACGAACAAAAAACCATAGCAAGATCTGCAACAGCACAATTTGATGCGCTTAAAAATCAATTAGACCCACATTTTTTATTTAATAGTCTTAACGTACTTGTCTCTTTAATAGAAGAAAACCCTAAGGCAGCAACAAAATTTACCACGTCACTTTCTAAAGTATATCGCTATGTACTAGAACAAAGAAATAAAGAATTAGTTTCTGTAGATGAAGAACTCAAGTTTGCTAGAACTTACGTCGGCCTTCTTAAAACTAGATTTGAAGACAGTATCGAAATTGAAATCCCAGAGCAGGGCTCGATAGAGAATGCTAAAGTTGTACCGCTTAGCCTTCAACTGTTGATAGAGAACGCTGTGAAACATAATATAGTAAGTAGCAACAAGCCTTTAAAGCTCAAGATTTATGAGCAAAATCAGTTTCTAGTCATAGAAAATAACCTACAAAAGAAGCAAGTGATTAAAGAGAGTAGTGGAGT
>CAZBCH010000103.1:0-13108 GCA_964490235.1 uncultured Flavobacteriaceae bacterium
TCTAATGAGTAAATTTTTCATCAATTGCGATCAAGCAAGTATTTTAAGTACTCGTGAACAATACGGCGATTTAAATCCTAAGGAAATATTTAGACATAAACTTCACAGAGGTCATTGTTTTAAATGTCGCTCTTTTCATAAGAATAATTCAAAATTTCAACGCACGTTAAAAGGACTAAGATGGGTTTCTCTAGGAATCGAACAAAAGAAATTAATTAAAAAGGCTTTAAAAGAAGCCATGAATAAATAAAAATTTATGAAATTGAAAAAGAGCTTTACGGCTCTTTTTTTTATGCCTCAAACTTAAAGTAAGTAATATAAACCCAACCACAAAATAGGGATCGCTTCTACGAAAAAACTGGCATAATAATCGGATTTGAATTGGTCTGAGAACCAGATGGCACTTGATGTAATTAAAATTATTATGAAATAATTCCATTCAAATCTGAATTCGGCACTGTAATAATTGTATCCTATCAATTGTATAACTAGAGAAAGAAATAATAATATAATCCCTATCATTTTGGTCTTATGAACTCCTATGATTTGAGGTAATGTTCTCAAGCTTAAATCATCATACCTTAAATCTCTTATTTCAAATGGAATACAAAGCGCAGCTACAAAAAAGAATAAGGCAAAAGATTCAATGAGAAAGGATGACCAATATAATCTTATAGAAGGTCCGTAAGCATTTTGGTGCACAATTAGATAGTTAGAATAATTTGGAACAAATACAATTAGTATATACCATACGCTTACGACTGTGAATATTTTAGTGGCCGTTCTAAGCCTTAAATTTTTAATACCTAAAACAGGATAAGCATAAAAAACGCTCAATAGCGATGCTAAACCAAGGAAAAAATAAATCACCAAATTCTCCTTTAAAATAAAATAGCAAGAGGTAAGTAAAGCTAATATGGTAACTATAATAATCCCTTTTTTAAATCTGAATTGTTTTTTCTGGTATACGAGATGGAAATACTTAATAAAATTATATCCTACTACTACTGCACATAACAGATATAAATTTAAAACAGATGGATTCTTACTATTTGGAAATTTGTGAAAGACGTTTAACAACGCCACAAAGCAAACCGCCACATGCAAACTGCTACGTATATAAAAGTCTAAAATACTTTTTAATAACTTCATTGTTCAAATTTACAGTGCTTAGTTAATAACTTGCTTAAAAAGGTTGAAAAATTGAATCAAATTATACAAACGCTTGTTAGTTTAAATACCTTAAACGACTACTTTTGCAACGAATTCAAGCAGAATTCAATATCTTAAATATAGACCACATAAGTACTATGAATACAGATCGTTTTGCCCTTAGACATATCGGACCACGCAAGGCAGACCTTGCACCTATGTTAGAAACCATAGGAGTTGATTCTATTGATCAACTTGTTTATGAAACCGTTCCTGCAAACATTCGTTTGAAGCAAGATTTACAGTTAGATCCTGCGATGAGTGAATATGAATTCTTGAGTCACATCAATAAACTAGGTGCAAAGAATAAACAATTCAGATCTTACATAGGTCTAGGATATCACCAGCCTATCACACCAGCTGTAATCCAAAGAAATATTCTGGAAAATCCAGGATGGTATACTGCATACACGCCTTATCAAGCCGAGATTGCTCAAGGACGTCTAGAAGCTTTATTAAATTACCAGACGATGGTGACTGATTTAACAGGAATGGAGCTGTCCAACGCTTCATTACTAGACGAATCTACTGCAGCTGCAGAAGCTATGACTTTACTATTCTCCGTACGTGAACGTGCACAGAAAAAGGAGAACATCGTAAAGTTTTTTGTAGATCAAGATACTTTACCACAAACTAAAGAATTATTAAAAACTCGTGCGATTCCGCTAGGGATTGAGCTTGTAGAAGGTAATCCGCAGGAGATAGACATGAGTGCTGGATACTACGGTATTCTATTACAATATCCTGGTGCCAGTGGAAATGTTGTGGATTATACAGCTTTCGCGAAAACATGTAAAGAAAACAACATCCGTATAGCCGTAGCTGCAGATATACTTTCATTAGTATTGTTAGAAGCTCCTGGACATTGGGGCGCAGATGTTGTTGTAGGAACCACACAGCGTTTTGGAATTCCATTAGGATATGGTGGACCTCACGCAGCATATTTTGCAACTCGAGAAGAATTTAAAAGGCAAATTCCTGGACGTATCATAGGTGTTACTAAGGATACAGATGGAAAACGTGCGCTGCGTATGGCCTTACAAACACGCGAGCAGCATATTAAAAGAGATAAAGCGACATCAAATATTTGTACAGCGCAAGTATTGCTAGCCGTTATGGCTGGTATGTATGGTGTGTATCACGGACCACGTGGTTTAAAATTTATTGCAAAAAAACTACATGCACAAACTGCTACTCTTGCAGATGCTGTTGAGAAACTAGGGATTTACCAGACTAACGAGAACTTCTTTGACACTTTAAGTTTTAAAGTAGATGCTGAAGCTGTAAAGAAAGAAGCACTAGCACTAGAAATCAATTTCTACTATCCAGATGCAAATACAGTTCAGGTTTCTTTAAATGAAACTACTTCCCTTGCAGATTTGAATGATATTGTTTCCGCTTTCGCGAAAGCGGTATCCAAAGACTTCTCTCCTATCACAGAATTGATCGAGAAAACGCACTTAGGAGAAGGACGCCAGACGGAATTTATGACTTACGACGTCTTCAATTCTTACCATTCTGAAACAGAATTAATGCGTTACATCAAGAAATTAGAGCGCAAAGATCTCGCGTTAAATCACTCGATGATTGCTTTAGGTTCTTGTACCATGAAATTGAACGCAGCAGCAGAAATGTTGCCACTTTCTAATCCACAATGGGGAAATATTCACCCATTTGTACCGCTAGATCAAGCGCAAGGATATCAAGAAATGTTGAAGAAATTAGAGTTGCAGTTGAATGAATGTACTGGTTTTGCAGGCACATCATTACAACCTAATTCTGGCGCACAAGGAGAGTTTGCTGGATTGATGGCGATACGTGCTTATCACCACAGTCGCGGAGATCACCACAGAAACATTTGCTTAATTCCTTCCAGTGCACATGGTACCAATCCTGCAAGTGCAGTAATGGCTGGAATGAAGGTAGTAGTTACCAAAGCCCTAGAAAACGGAAATATAGACGTAGATGATTTACGTGAAAAGGCAGAAAAATACAAAGACAATTTAAGTGCGTTAATGGTAACCTATCCATCGACTCATGGAGTTTATGAAAGTGCCATTAAAGAAATTACCGGCTTGATCCATGAAAATGGCGGTCAAGTTTATATGGATGGTGCAAACATGAATGCACAAGTAGGATTAACAAATCCTGGAAACATCGGTGCAGATGTATGTCACTTGAACTTGCATAAAACATTTGCCATTCCTCATGGTGGTGGTGGACCTGGAGTAGGACCTATTTGTGTGGCGCCGCAATTGGTTCCATTTTTACCTACTAATCCTATAGTACCTACTGGTGGAGACCAAGCGATAACACCTATTAGTGCGGCACCTTTTGGTAGTGCGCTGGCGTGTTTGATTTCTTATGGATACATCTGTATGCTTGGTGCCGATGGATTGAAACGCTCTACAGAGTATGCTATTGTAAATGCAAACTATATTAAAGAACGCCTAGAAGGAAGTTATTCTTGTTTATATGTAGGTGAAAAAGGACGCGCTGCTCATGAGATGATCATAGATTGTCGCCCATTTAAAGAACATGGAATTGAAGTAGTTGACATAGCAAAACGATTAATGGATTATGGTTTCCACGCTCCTACTGTATCATTCCCAGTAAATGGTACGATGATGATTGAGCCTACTGAGTCAGAATCTAAGGAAGAAATAGACCGTTTTTGTGACGCTATGATTTCTATAAGAAAAGAGATTGCAACTTGTAGTGCAGACGAGCCTAACAATTTATTAAAAAACGCGCCACATACGTTACAAATGATTACAAGTGATGAGTGGAATTTACCATATACGAGACAACAAGCTGCTTATCCACTAGATTATGTGTCAGATAATAAATTCTGGCCTACGGTACGTCGCGCAGATGATGCTTATGGTGATCGCAATTTAATGTGTACTTGCGCTCCTATGGAAGAGTATCTTTAGAATTTGAACACTGAAATTTCCGCATCAAGTGCGGAAATTTCAGTATTAGTTAAACATTCTCGACTGCGCTCGAACTGAGATTAAAAACCGAATCAGCTTTTCTACTGATTCGGTTTTTATCGTCTTAGATTTTTATATCTTTAATTTTAGATTGTTTACATCATGAAGAGCTACCTATTTATCGCAATATTTCTGTCTTCCGTCTTAAATAGTTTTTCTCAAAACTCTAATTTATCAAACGGAACTGTTTTTGACGGTGAACCCTATGTGGCGATCAATCCTAATGATGCAAATAATATTGTTGTTGCATGGATGGGATGGGTTAATCTGGCTAATCAATTTCAAATAAAAATCAAAACCAGCTTTGATGCAGGAAATAGCTGGAGTAATACGACATTAATACCTCACGTAGTGAATAATTATTCTTCTGCAGATCCTGCTATCGCTTTCAATAATGCAGGAGAAGTATTCTTAAGTTATATAGATTTTACAGGAACTACTCCACCAGTTACCGGTGGCGTTTATATTGTAAAATCTACAGATGGTGGACTCTCTTGGGGAAATCCTACTAATGTAGTAGACACTAATTTTGACGGAACTAAATGGCCCATAGACAGACCATGGATTGCAATTGATCGGTCTAATTCAAATACGCAAGGAACAATTTATGTTACCAGTATGAATTTGAATCGGACTAATGCACCATTTAATCCTTATGTTTCTATCTCAACGGATAATGGCGCTTCTTTTACCACTTCTTATTTAGATGCGCCTAACTGGCTTGCTGGTAGTAGTAATAATTTACCTATGCCTTCACCAGCAGTAAGTAGCACAGGTGTTTTTTATGCCAGTTACCCATCTTTTGTAACTTCTCAGAGTCCATTTGCCAGATTACTTTTAGCAAGTTCTAATAATGCAGGAGCTACGTTTACACATCAAGCAGTAGGTAATATCATCAATCCAGTCCCATTAACTAATTTTCCCGATGCTAAAAAGGCAGGACTTTTATTAAGCAATCCAGCTAACTCAAATCATCTTGCAGTTATAGGCTTAAGAACTACAAATGGTGATCTAGATGTTTTTCTAACAGAATCTTTTGATGCTGGAGCGACGTGGAGCTCTCTCATAAGAGTAAATGACGATCCTATTGCAAACAATAGAATGCAGGATCTTGTTTGGGGAGATTTTGATAGTGATGGAGATTTAATAATTACTTGGAGAGATAGAAGAAATGGAACTGATGGAACATATGCTACTGATTCTGAAATTTGGGCAGCTTACAGACCAAATAACAGCACTCAATTTCAACCTAACTTTAGATTGTCTAGTTTATTAATTCCATATGACGCTATTCTCGCGAGTTCTGGAAATGATTTTATGTCTGTGCAATTGGAAAATGATGTGGTAAGTGCCGTATGGGGCGATCCTAGAAATGGTGAATTAAACATCTGGTTTCAAAAAACAGATACTCAAGGAAACGTGCTTTCTCTTCAAGAAATATCTTCTGATCAATCAACAGAAATTAAGATTTTTCCTAATCCTGCTAACTCCTTTTTGAATATTCAAAGTAAAGAAATATTGGAAGTATCACTTTTTAATTTACAAGGAAAAAGAATCTTCAAGACTTCAAATGATATGAAAGTGAACCAAGTACAAATAGCGACTGATGGTTTTTCTAATGGAACATACATATTGCAAATTAGAACCTTAACTAGTAGATTGTTTAAAAAAGTCGTGATTCAAAACTAAATCTTAAAAATATATTTAGGAAAAAAGACTTTGAGGGTAAAACCAAAGGCTATGATAACTCCATAATTAATCATTAAAAGATCTAAATAATAAGCTCCTAGGAGAATAGTGAAAAAGCCATAGAAGAGTATGATCAACTCAAAAAACCTGATGTTTAACTCGTTCTTAAAGGAATACTCTTTTCTTATTTTTTTTGAGTCTGTCTTTTTCAAATTAAACTTAGGTGTTCTTACAAATTCCGAAACTTTACCTGCGTATCCTTCAATGACTCCTATTACCATATAGAAAGATATACCTACACTGAGCGCTAGGTAAGCATAAAAATTAGGCCAAAATAAAAGAGCTGCTTTCCATTTAGATTTCACGACCATTAAGTGTCCCGCAAAAAAAATGATGGCAATAGCACATGTTATAAATAGACTCAAAAAAGAAATGATATCAACATTTACTGAGGTAATTTGATTCTCTTTTAACATCCAAAATACCATCGGACTGGTCATCACTAAAAAAAACACGATGATAAATATAGAGGAATTGAATAAATGAACGCTACCTGCTATTTTTTGCCATAGACCAACTGGAGACAACCATAAGTTTATAATATTTTTTCTCACACATTCTGCAGCCCCTTTTGACCATCTGTATTGTTGTGTTTTATAAGCATCTACGGTTATAGGCAATTCTGCAGGAGATTCTACGTCAAACAAATAATTAAATTTCCACCCTTTCATTTGAGCTCTGAAGCTCAAGTCCAGATCTTCTGTTAATGTGTCGGCTTGCCAGCCTCCAGCATCCTCAACACAAGATTTTCTCCAGATGCCAGCTGTTCCATTAAAATTGATGAAAGCGCCGCTAGAAGTACGTCCTAAATGCTCAATAGAAAAATGTGTATTAAGCATGATTGCTTGTGCTCTCGTCAAAAAGGAAAAGTTTTCATTGATATGACTCCATCGAGTTTGTACAACGCCTACTTTCTCATAATTAAAATAAGGTAAGGTTTTCTTTAAAAAGTCTTCACCTGGAATAAAGTCTGCATCAAAAATAGCAATGAACTCACCTCTTGAAATTTTCATGCTATAATCAAGAGCTCCTGCTTTAAAACCTTCTCTATCTACTCTCTGAATATGTTTAATATCGATCCCTAATTCTTGATATTGTTTGATTTTTGAGAATGCAAGTGCTGTAGTTTCATCAGTAGAGTCATCTAATAAGTGAATCTCTAATAATTCTTTTGGGTGATCTATTTTACAAACGGCATCAATGAGTCGCTCAATAACATATTTTTCATTATACACAGGAAGTTGAATCGTTACTTTGGGGAAGCTTTCTAGTTTACTTTGTTTATTTTGCTTTCTGGCTGCCAAAGCAAAAAATAACAAAACGATTTCTACACATATATAGAAAAACAGTAAAGCGTTTAATAGTACCCATAAATAAAATATCCCGTTTGCTATCATTTTGAGTTCTTATTGATTCTTAAAAGTAATAAAGAAGGGATTAAAAGAATATCTGAAATAAAGGCAAAAATAAGTCCTGAAGAAATAATCAAACCAAAATATAACAATGAGTCATAACTTGAAATAGTTAAAGATAAAAACATCATACTCAACACTATACTAGTAATCAATAATGGTGAGCTATTTACTTTCAGATTTTTTATAAGTTCTATTCTTGAAGGAACTCTTTTAGGTTTTAAATCATGTAGATGAGATAATAAATATATAGAGTCATCCAAAGCAATGCCGAATAATAGAGTTAATATAAATATAGAGCTCGGATTTATTTGCATATTCAACACTGTCATTATAGCAACTCCAAATAGGAGCGGTAGCAAATTAGAAAACACCGTAATTAAACCCATCCAAAAAGATCGAAATAATATAGTTACTAAGATTCCTAAAAATAAAATTCCTATCCCTAAACATGCGATTACAAATTCTGAGATTTTAAATACATTTTGATCAAAAATATATGCCTTTCCGTTGATGTAGAAATCCATATTTACCGAATCAAATTGAGATAAAAATGTCAAAAGTTCTTTGTTTTTGATCATAGCTTCATGTGTACCTATGTCAGGCATACTGCCAATGACTCTAGTCATACTTTCATCTTTTGAAAGCACACTATAGAGATTCAATTGTTTTGCATTGGTGGTTAAAGTACTTTTAAATTTAGAAGTTAGATTTTTAGGAAGTTGATAAAAGTTTTCAGATCCATTATTCTTAAATCGATTGTACCTTTTAATTATAGTATTTAAACTATAAACTGATTTACAGCCATAATGAATGGTCAAATATTGTTCTATCTCATCTATTTTTTTTATCGTAGCAGGATTAAAAACAGTAGTATTTTTTGTGTTTAAAACCACCTCTATATCTCTTATCCCTTGAAAATTTTGATCATAGAATGCGCACGCTTTGTTAATTGCTAATGACGGATTATCCTTTTCATAATAATACATGTTGATTTCTGCTTTAGAAAAAACATAGCAACCTAAAACCATAAAAAGTATCGTAAAACCGAATACAATTTTCTTATAGTATTTGCTTGCAAAAGTTACAACAGCAAGTATTACCATGTCTATTACCACAATTTTTTGTCTAGACGTAGCATGTACTTTATAATCTAATAGAGTTGGCAAGAGTATACGGGATGATAAGTAGGCAAACAAAATTCCAAATGAAGCCACAATAGCCAGGTCTCTAATCTGATCTACACTGTCATTAAAAAAGAAAATAGCAAAACCAAAAAGATTAGATAACGAAGTGAGTAATAATGGAAAACCTATTTTCTTAAAAAGCTTTTGCCTTATTTTTTGTATCGATAGATCACTAACAGCTAGAAGTTCATAATGATATAATATGTGAGTGATATCTGTAAACGAAAGAATAGCGATTACAATGGGAACAATAGTAGTAAATGAGGTGACTTCAAAATTAAAAACCTTCATGAATACTATAGTTATGCACACATTGAAAGCTGTAAATAATAAGGTAAGATAAATTTTACGCAAGCTGCGAGTAAGCAACACCATACTTAACAGTAAAAGCAATGTTCCTAAAAAAGTAATAAAAATTGTTTCTTTCTTGAGTACTTTATCACCGTCAGATTCAAATACAGGACTTCCTAGAATATGGTATTCATCAAATGAACTAGAACTTAATATGTTTTTGATAGCGTCTATTGTTACTTTTTGATTCTCTTTATGTAGATACACGTAAAAACTAATCGCCGTACGATCAGCAGAAAGGAATTTCTCTGTGACGTCTAAATATTCATTTAAGCTTATGAGATCTTCTTTAAAAGCAGGTTCATTTTCTAATGATAGAATTTTATGGCTTTCTATTCTAAAACCATTAAGTGCGGGCAGTTCAATATTTTCTAAACTAACAACTTTCTCTATACCAGGTAATTTATCTAGAGCAAGGGTTATTTCTTGAACCTTCAAAAAATGTGAATATTCAGTAAATTTCTCTGAAGATTTTAAACCTATAGTAACTGCTTCTCGATCGTTTTCAAAAGCATTTTGATATTCCTTAAATTGTGTTTTTTGACTTTCGGTCCCAAAAACCAAAGGATCAACTGTGTAATTATAGGTAAGATGATTGGAACTCCATATTCCTAAGATGATGAAGAAAAAGAGTAAAACATATATTACCGCTTTATTCATTTTTCAAAATCGGTTTAAGTTGTTCATCAATCTTTTTGGCAATTAGTTCGTGACCTAGCGCATTAGGGTGATTATCATAAGGATAGTTGATTATTTTTTCATTTTGGAAATCAAAATCAACATCGACCGTAGTTATTCCTGAGTTTGTAAGTCTTTCTTTTAGTGTTTTACTTTGCTCATTTTCATCTAATAAACTGACAATAAATTTGGCTCCATTCTTATCACAAATAGCTTTCATTTCTTTCATCAAACTATAGGTTACCTCTACAGGTTTATTTGCCAGATCATTTATTTCATCACTTTTAGTTTGAATAAAATTGATACTAGAAAAAACACTTCTTCCTAACCAGTCTTCATACATCTCATTCCATTTTACATAACTTATTTCTAATTTTGAATTTAAAGTTACTGGATATCTAGCTTCATCCATTAATTCATTTGCATTTCTCAAAGATCTATTAAAGCCTATACTCAAAGCTCTTCTATAGGAACTAGACAAGACGTTTCTATTAAAATGATCGGTTGCAAAGTTTAATATGATAGTTTTAGGAACTTCATTATTCTTATCCCACTTTTTGAGCTGTAAATATCCATGTGTAGTACCGTAACCTATGACTCCATAATTAATAAAGTCAAAATTAGGATGACGCCTTTGTAACAATGATGTAAAATGCTCCTCATCATTAACACCATAGCCATACGTAAAGGAACAACCTAGAACGGCAATTTTTTCTTGATCAATTTGTAGCTCGTCTTTGAAAACAACTCTTCTAGTTTGGTTTTCTTGATGTGTAGAGGTAAAAGTCAGTTCATGATTGAGCGTTATATCATATTTACCTGTTTTTAAAATAATTCCTAATGAATCATCAGCAACAAAAGGCTCTTCAGGAGTTGAAGAAATATGATAATCTTGTTGCACATAGGGTTGTGCATTGAGTATTCTCAAAGAAATCTCTAGACAGATAGGCAATAAAATAATAATATAAAGTACCCAAAGAATTTTCTGTTTTGGGATTCCTAAAATCTTATTTTTTATAGTTTGAAGCATTTAAGAGTTGGTCGTTTTCTGAAGGTTAAAGTACTTTATTTTTAAAACATACTTATTCCTTATTCAATTTTACTCACTAAGAGCGTTTGGTTAGGATCATTTGCTCTACCCATCACATAAATAAGTTCTATAATTATGTTATATGTTCCGCTTTCGCGAAAGCGGAATTGATACCGATTATTAATTTATATTTACTATCAACATTAATGACTTACACTCGTGCACATTATATTAGGAATATCTGCTTTTTACCACGATGCAGCTGCATCATTACTGGTCAATGGAGAAATTATTGCAGCAGTTCAAGAAGAGCGTTTCTCAAGAATTAAAAATGACGCGAGTTTTCCATTTCAATCCATTTCTTATTGTTTAAAAGAATCTCAAATATCAATTGATCAGATAGATGCTGTTGTTTTCTATGATAAACCTTTCCTTAAATTTGAGCGTTTACTAGAAAGCTATTTTACTTTTGCCCCTAAAGGAATAGTTTCATTTTTAAAAGTAATACCGCTATGGCTGCATGAAAAGTTGTTCTTAAAAAAAACTTTAAGAAAATCCTTAAAGCAGTTAGGTAGTAAGAAATACAAATCAATTCCCCTATTATTTACTGAGCATCATTTATCTCATGCTGCAAGTACATTTTACACCTCTAAATTTGAAGAAGCCGCAATTTTAACAATAGATGGAGTCGGTGAATGGACCACTGCTTCCATAGGATACGGAAATAATGATGGTATTAAATTTATTAAGGAATTAGAGTATCCACATTCTATTGGATTATTTTACAGTGCAGTAACTTATTTTTTAGGGTTTAAAGTAAATTCTGGCGAGTACAAATTAATGGGTCTTGCGCCTTATGGTAATCCAAATGCTGAACAAACTTCTCATTTTGAAAATTTATTATACGAGCATATTATACATATTTATGACGATGGTTCTTTATGGCTAAATCAAAAATATTTTAGTTATTCCACTACCTTAAAAATGATCCCAGAAAAAAAATGGGAAAAGCTATTTGGGTTTTCTAAAAGAAATGAAACTGATCAAATAGACCAGTCACATGCTAATTTTGCTTTGGCCGTTCAACATATTACAGAAACAGTGGTCATTAAAATGGCTACAGAAGCAAAACGTCTGACAAATTCAAACAATTTATGCCTTGCCGGTGGTGTTGCGTTAAATTGTGTTGTAAACGGTAAATTAGAAAAGTTGCAACTCTTTGATAACATCTCGATACAGCCTGCAGCTGGAGATGCAGGTGGATCATTAGGAGCTGCGCTGGCGATAGATCAACTCTATTTTAAAAACGATCGGTTTGTGCCTAAGTTAGATATAATGAAAGGAACTTATTTAGGACCAGCTTTTTCAAATGATGAGATTCACTCAATGAATCTTGGTTTAAAAGCCGTTTCTGATGAATTGCCACTAGAAGATCTCTTAACGAGTACAGCCAAATATTTATCTGAAGACAAAGTAGTAGGTTGGTTTCAAGACCGTATGGAATTTGGTCCTCGAGCATTGGGTAATAGAAGTATTCTAGCAAATCCTAATGGATTTGAAATGCAAAAAAAGCTCAACTTAAAAATTAAAAAGAGAGAGGCATTTAGACCATTTGCTCCTGCAGTAATTGAGGAAGATGCTAGCACTTATTTTGATATGAATTTGCCTTCACCATATATGCTTAAGGTAGTAGCATTGAAAAAAGAACATATTAACCTTCAAGACGCAAATCAATATTACAACTTATCCTTACTGGAACGATTATATACTAGAAGAAGTAATCTACAAGCTACCACTCATGTTGATTTTTCATCTAGAGTGCAAACTGTGAATGAAAAACAGAATCCCAAATTTTGGGGATTATTGAAGGAATTTAAGAAAATTACAGGATCTAGCGTTCTCATAAATACAAGTTTTAATGTTAGAGGAGAACCAATAGTATGCAATCCTCGAGAGGCCTATCAATGTTTTATGAATACCGAAATGGATGTACTTATTTTGCAAAATCACGTATATTTAAAAGAAAAACAAATTTACTGGCAATCAGAAATGAATAATAATTCTAATTTTGAACTAGACTAATGGAATTTTTAAAAGATATATTTCTCTTTTTAAAAGAGCGCAAAAAATACTGGCTCAGCCCTATTATTATAATATTAGTTTTTGTTTCGGTCCTGTTTGCTATAGGAAGTTCTAGTGCTATTTCACCATTTATATATAGTTTATTTTAGATGCTAGTTAAAGAGAAATCGCCTTACCTTACTATTATTGGGATTGTATTCGGACTTACTTTACTTTTTATTATTAAAGGATATCAAGCAATACCGTATATCATATTGGGTATTTCTTTTCTAGCACTTAGCATTTCTAAATTTAGTATTCTAGTAGATGCCTTGATGAAAAGGATTTTTACCTTTCTCGGAGTCATAATTAGCTTTTTACTTTTAGCACCTTTTTTTTATCTCATCCTCACTCCTTTTTCAATGATATTTA
>CAZBCH010000104.1:0-23954 GCA_964490235.1 uncultured Flavobacteriaceae bacterium
ATTTCGGAAGTTTTTACTGAATTCGTATACACCAGCAATTCCACCTACGATCGATCGCTTCAAATACAACTCGTTTGCGATACGCATATAAAGTGGTATGTCTAGCGAGTTATGGTGTGTCATGAATGGTCGAGCAGCTGCTCCACCAGGAATAGGCTGTAAAATAGGTGTCTCTACTTCAAAATACTCACGCTCGTTAAAAAACGATCGCATTGCATTAAAAAGCTTAGTTCTTTTTACAAAAACTTCCTTTACATGAGGATTTACAGCAAGGTCTGCATAACGCTGTCTGTAGCGTGTTTCTGGATCAGTGAATGCGTCATAGACCTTTCCGTCTTTTTGCTTAGGAATAGGTAATGGTTTTAAAGATTTGCTTAGTAATTCAAAATTCTTGACTAATACGGTTTTTTCTCCCACCTGAGTGGTGAAAAGTTCTCCTTTAACGCCTACAAAATCACCTAAATCTAATAGCTTTTTAAAGACGTCATTATACATGGTTTTATCTTCGCCAGGACAAATCTCATCGCGATTAAAGTACAACTGGATGCGACCATCGCTGTCTTGCAACTGGGCAAAAGATGCTTTACCTTGAATATTAATCGCCATTAAACGACCAGCGATTACTACCTGTTTACCTTCTTTGAAATCGGCTTTAATCTTTTTAGACGTAGTATCTACTGGATAAAGAGCTGCTGGATAAGGATCTATTCCCATAGCACGCAGCTTGCCTAGTTTTTCACGGCGTACGATTTCTTGTTCAGAAAGTTGCATAATATTTGTTTGAATTAAGCTTGCAAAGGTAAAATAAAATCAAAGTCAAAATCAAAATATAAGTCTAAAACGATGACTAAGTTTTAAAGCTGTAACAAATATATTTTTAAGTCGTCCTATTTGTGTATTTAAGTGCTGTTATTTTAAGTTTATAGTTGTAAAATGAAGCCTTGGATGATTTTTGTTTTTAACGTTTTAAAAATTAAGTATGAGTATCTGGCGTGTCATTCTTGCCATCATTTTTCCACCACTTGCAGTTATAGGTAAAGGCTGTGGTTCTATTATTATCGTATTTCTCTTAACTCTCTTAGGATGGATTCCTGGCGTTATTGCTGCCCTTATTATTTTAAATAATCCTGACCGATAAGTTTTATAGGAAATCTAATTTTACGTTCCTAAATTTTACTGATTTGACTGGTTTCTGGCAAAAATATTATTGACGTATATTTCACTGACCAATCAGTATTCAAATGAAATTCTTTAGAAAATTAAGGCTTAAATCATTTACATCTTCTTCTACTAAAAAATATGTGGGTTATGCAATAGGTGAGATTCTTCTAGTCACATTAGGGATTTTAATCGCTTTATGGATTAATAATTATAATAAAACCGAGCTGATAAGAAAAGAACGTTTAAAGACTTTAAATAGCATTAGTTCCTCCATTGATGCAGATAAAAAGGAAATTAAACGTGTCATTGAATCATGGAAAGAAAACGACAGTTTGATTACAAAAATCCTTTATGAAACAAAATCTAATGAACCGATAGAAAATTGTGAGTATTGTAAGGATGTTCTTTATGGGCTTTCCTTTCCATCCATAAATGAGAAAATCATTTTACAGATTGATAAATTACCCATAGAAACAGATAGTATAAGTGTTATTACTGATAGACTGGTCCTTGATTATACTTCTTTTCTTGAAGTAAAAGAAACCTATGATGAATTAGGAACAGGCGTTATCACTGAAAATCTAGAATATTTAAAATCAACTACAGACTGGTTTGCTGCATTTTTATCTAAAGGAGATTGCAACGAAGAATGCCTTGAATACCATAATGAAAGCAGTGCTTTTAGAAACCGAGTAGCCTATTTAGAGTTGATATTTTATGATGCCTATCAGTATGAATTAATATCGCTTTATAAAAAAATAGACGAACTCAATAAGTTGCTCAAAGAACAAATAAAAGAACTAGACTGATAAAATCCTTTAGTATTAATTAATCGCACTTAAATCTTATAACGATTACCTTTGCGGTATGAACAAAATTGTCAATTTTCAAGATCTAGGTCGCAAGGATTACAAGGAAACTTGGGATTATCAAGAAGAACTGTTTAAAGCCATTCTGGATACTAAAATCAAGAATAGGAGAGAAGATGCAGGTCTAGAAACTCAAAATCATTTACTATTTGTAGAACATGATCACGTATACACGTTAGGAAAAAGTGGTGATTTTGAAAACCTTCTTGCAAATGAAGACTTACTTGAAAATATAGGTGCAACATTTTATAAAATCAATCGTGGTGGAGATATTACTTATCACGGCCCAGGACAGATTACCGGTTACCCAATTCTAGATTTAGAAAACTTCTTTACAGACATCCATAAATACCTACGTTTTCTTGAAGAAGTATTCATTAAAATACTAGCTGACTATGGACTCAAAGGACAGCGTAGCGATGGCGAGACAGGTGTTTGGCTAGATGTAGGAACTCCATTTGCTCGTAAAATTTGCGCCATGGGCGTGCGTGCTAGTCGGTGGGTTACCATGCATGGTTTTGCATTTAATGTCAATACTAACCTAGGTTACTTTGATCATATCATTCCATGCGGGATTGAGGATAAAGCGGTCACTTCTTTGGCTGCTGAGTTAAAAAGAGAAGTCGATCTCGATGAGGTCAAAGAAAAGATTAAAATGTACTTTTCAGAACTTTTTGAAGCTCAACTTCAATAATTTATTTATAATACCGCTTTCGCGAAAGCGAGAAAACGATACAATTCTCTAATATTTATTAAGTGTAATTTGTTATTTAGAATTAATCTATTTAATAATCTTATACTACCCAGCCTAACTATAAGAAATAACAATTGATAATTATTTCTTTATGTTTATTTAATCTAAATAAGCGTTATAAATTTGCAGCCGCAATAAAAACATTATTTATATTTAATCTAAATAAATGAAAAAGTTATTTTGGTGCCTTGTTTTAAGCTGTACAACTCAATTTGTTACCGCTCAAAATCCACAGTCTACAGATTCTGTAGAAAATTTACAAGTAATTCATTTAAAGCCTAATTCTCTTATAGGGAGTAAGTTTGAGGCACAAAATAGAACAGGATCTTCCTACTATATGTCGCAACGCGATCTTACAAAATTTAATTACACCGATGTAAATAGAGCTTTATTATCTATTCCTGGAGTAAATGTTACAGAAGAAGATGGCTTCGGTTTACGACCTAATATTTCATTAAGAGGAACCCAAGCAGAGCGTTCTTCTAAAATAACTTTAATGGAAGATGGTGTTCTCATCGCACCAGCGCCATATTCAGCTCCGGCGGCATATTACTTTCCTAATGTAGGGCGTATGGAAGCTATAGAGGTTTTAAAAGGAAGTAGTCAGGTACAATACGGTCCATTTACAACTGGTGGAGCTATAAATTTTGTGTCTAATTCTATACCAGATGAATTGAAAGGATATGCTAGAATGAGTTTAGGAAACTATAATTCAAGGCAAACTGAGCTGCGTATAGGAGATAGTGGTGAGCAATGGGGTTATATGGTAGATTTTCTTAACTTTAGTAGCGACGGCTTTAAAAGTTTAGATAATGGCGGTAACACAGGATTTGACCGTAATGATTATAGTGCAAAATTCACCTACCGTTCTAAGGCTACGGCAAAAGTTCAACAATCACTGACCTTAAAATTACAATACAGTGAAGGTTTAGATAACGAGACTTATTTAGGTCTTGCAGATGCTGATTTTGAAGAGAATCCATACCGCAGGTATCTAGCAAGTGCTGCAGATAATATTACTACAGAGCATGATCAAATCCAGTTAACGCATTTAATCAAGCCGTCTCAAAATATTTTGATTCAAACTACAGCGTATTCAAATAATTTCAAAAGAAATTGGTACAAATTAGATTACGTAAATACTGGAAACGGTAATGTAGGTATCAATAACCTGCTTGTAGACCCAATTGGATTTCAGCAGGAGTACAATGCTGTAGAAAGTGGTCAGGACACTGCAGAAGATGTTTTTGGTGTAAAAGCAAATAATCGTGTGTATTATTCCCGTGGTATTCAATCAAAGGTGAATTTTAAATTTGGAGAAAATATTTTAAGTGATTTAGAATTAGGTGTGCGTTATCATACAGATCAAGAAGATCGTTATCAATGGGTTGACCTTTATGGTATAGAAAACGGGCAATTGTCTCTTACATCACCTGCTACAAGAGGAACAGATGCAAATAGAGTTTCTGATGCTCAAGCTCTAGCTTTACATGCCTTGTATAAGGTAAATTTTGGACAATTAACTTTAACACCTGGTTTGCGATATGAAGACATCACGCTCACAAGAGACAATTATGGTAGTAACGATCCAGCTCGTACAGGCGTTAATTTAAGCTCTAGAGAAAATAATGTTAGTGTGTTCATTCCTGGAGTAGGAGCAAATTATCGTATCAATAATTTATGGTCATTCTTTGGAGGAATACATAAAGGGTTCTCTCCACCTGGTAGTGCGCCAGAAGTCGATGCCGAAGAAAGCATTAACTATGAACTAGGATCTCGTTTTTTAATAGGAGGATTAAGAGGAGAATCAACGGTATTCTTTAATGACTATAGTAATTTATTAGGAAGCGATCTCGCAGCCGGTGGCGGCGGCGGTACAACTGATATGTTCAATGCAGGAGAAGTAAATGTAGCAGGTATTGAAGTAAGCTTTTCTTATGATTTGTTGCAGAATAATGCAAAATGGTCGTTACCTCTAACTTTAAATTATACGCACACACAAACAGAATTTCAAAACGCATTTGATAGTGATATATATGGAGAGGTAGAAGTAGGCGATGAAATTCCATACATAGCAGAGAATCAGTGGAATTTTCTAGCAGGAATTTCTCATGCAAAATTTGACATTAATGCAAATGCTAGATTTGTAGGAGAGATGAGAACTCAAGCTGGAACAGGTAGTATAGCCACTGCAGAGAGAGTGGATAGCAACTTTTTAATTGATGTTTCTGGAAGATATCACTTCAATAAAAGCCTAACAGCAACTATTAACATGATTAATGTACTCGATAATGAGTATGCAGTTTCCAGACAGCCAGCAGGTTTACGTCCTGGACACCCATTTGGTATCAATGCAGGTCTAATCGCAAGGTTTTAATTTCATTCTCTAGTACAAGTGTTTTATCTTTAGCTGTAAATAAAAATAATATCATGGGTAAATTTGAGATTTATAAAAATAAATCAGGCGAGTTCCGTTTTAGATTAAAAGCATCTAATGGACAGACCATATTAGCAAGTGAAGGTTACACTACAAAGACAGCTAGAGATAACGGTATAGAGTCAGTGCGTAAAAACTCACAAGATGAGAAACGCTTTAAGAAAGGCGTGAGTAAATCAGATCAGCCATATTTTAATCTAACCGCAACTAACGGTCAAGTAATAGGTAAAAGTGAGATGTACAATTCAGAAGCAGCATGCGATAACGGTATTCAAAGCGTAATGAAAAATGCTCCAGATGCTGAGGTTGTAGAGTCTTAAAAAAAAGATATTTAACTGAAATAAAAATCCCTTTTCATTAATTTGAAAAGGGATTTTTATTTTAATTACTCAAATGCATTGTATTTCCTAAGATTCGTTAAAAGTATCAAAGCTTTTTTACCGCTTTGATTTCAAACAACGTAGGAAATAATTGATCTTTTAAATAATAAAGTCCATCATCTCGCAACTCCATATCTGGGAAAACATCATATGGACTACCATCATGCTCTGCAAAAAGCTCAATGGTTAATCCAGCACTTATTAAAGACTGGATCACTTCGCTTAGTGAGTGGTTCCAGCCATACTCTTTAGAAATCATTTTTGAATCTGGCGCAGCATAAGTGCCGGCGTATTCATCATAAATAGCTTCATTTTGCGCATAATGATATTTTAGCATCGGCTTTTGCTCATTATAGTCATACATCCATATAATAGGATGGAATTCTACGATATAAAAATTGCCGCCAGGTTTTAATCGTTCAGCTATCATTTCTGCCCATGGTTTTAAATCAGGTAACCATCCTATAGTTCCATAGCTTGTAAAAACGATATCAAATTGAGCTTTTACATGTTGCGACGTATCAAGGACATTGCAGCACACAAAATCTACTGGTAATTCTAGATCATCACTTAGCTTTTTACCTAATTCAATAGCCTTGTCTGATATATCTACTGCGGTAACTTGTGCTCCTTTATTAGCCCAACTCAAGGAATCTTGACCAAAGTGACATTGCAAGTGCAGGAGACTACGACCTGTTACATCTCCTAGAGCATTGATCTCGTATTTGTTTAAAGAGTTTTTCGCTTTCGCGAAAGCGTGCTTATCATAGAAATCACTTTCATAGTGAATCTGGGTTTTAATGTTCCATGTTTCTCTATTAAGTTCAAATGCTTTTTGTAAATCCATGCAGCAATTTAATAAAGTTTAAACATTTTGAAAGACGATTGAGGCTTTGTTTTGTTTTATATTTACATCAATAAGTTAAACAAATGAAGCATATCAACTTAAAAGAATTGCAAGAATACGACCGATTTTATCGAGGTAACTTAGTCAATAGTATTACAGGTTTTAAAAGTGCTAACTTACTTGCGACTCGATCAAAAGATGGTATTGATAATCTAGCTATTTTTAGTAGTGTTACACATTTAGGTAGTAATCCAGCACTGTTCAGTTTTGTACAAAGGCCTTTGGGACACGGCGTAGGTCATACCTATTACAACCTTAAAGAAACAGGTAAAATCACGTTGAATCATTTGCCAGAATCATTAATTGCTCGTGCACATCAATCTAGTGCAAAATATGACCCAACGATATCAGAATTTAAAAAATTAGGAATAGAAAAATTGAATCGTGACAAATTTGAAGTGCCTTTTGTAAAAGACGCTCCTATACAATTAGCGGCAGAATATGTGAATGAGTATTACCTAGAAGAGAATCGCTGTATTCTAGTGATTTGTAAAATTACAGACATCTTTTTACATGAAAATCACCTCGCTGAAGATGGCTGGGTAGATCTAGGTAAAGCAGGTACGGTTACAATTAACGGTTTAGATGGATACGCTGTCGCAAAAGTAGATAAACGTTTAAGTTATGCGCAGATAGATAAACAGCTGCAAGAGATTTCCATGGAAACTGGAACATCATTATCATGAAACAAAAAGCACGCAACCAACACAATTTGCCCACAAAAATTTGCCCTATTTGTGATCGGGAATTTACATGGCGCAAAAAATGGGAGAAGAATTGGGAAACTATAAAGTATTGTAGTAAAAAATGTAGTAGCAATAAATGAATTTGAACTCTAACATGACCTTGACCTTGAACTTAAAAGAAGGTTTCAGTAAAAGCGCAGTCAAGTACATTTTGAGTCCGCCACCTTGTGTTTTTAGATTTATGTTTAAAATATACTTGAGATAAAAAAGCAAAGCTGTTATACAACGGCTTGACTAATAAAAAGAATAAGAAATGAATTTAGTTTGGTTTAGAAATGATTTAAGAGTTACAGATAACAATAGCCTTAAAGCGGCTTGTGATCATGATGGTGATGTAATTGCTGTGTATTGTTTTGATCCTGCTTTTTATCAAGAAAGTGATTTTGGGTTTGACCTAGATTTCAAATTACCTTTTACCAAGACTGGTAAATATCGCGCCCAATTTATAATTGAAGCTTTAGAAGATTTAAGAAATCAACTTCAAAATCATGGGATACCATTATTAGTTTATCATAAATCACCTGCTCAAGTTTTTCCAGAATTGATTAAAGAATATGAGATTCAACACATTTTTTTACAAAAAGAATGGACACGAGATGAAGTGCAGCAAGAAGAAAAGCTAGGCAAGGCTTTAGAAGCGGCAGGTTTAAAAGATCAGGTAAAAGGACACAGAGTTTACGATCAGTTTTTATTTCATCCCGATGATGTTCCTTTTGAAAGTTTTAGTCAGATTCCAAGAGTTTTTACAGAGTTCCGTAAGAAGTGTGAAAAGCAGTCTGAGGTTAGAGATTTAGTAAATATTGACAATTATAAACAAGAATTACCAGATGTAGAACAAACAGAACTTCCTTCTTTAAATGACTTAGGATTAGAAGAGTTTGAAAAAGATCACCGCAGCGCTTTTCCTTGGAAAGGTGGCGCGACTGCTGCCTGGGAACGACTGGATCATTATTTCTGGGAAACTAAAAAACTTCAATACTATAAAAAGACCAGGAACGGATTAGTAGGCACAGATTACAGTAGTAAGTTCAGTGCTTGGCTGGCTATAGGTGCCATCAGTGCTCGAGAGATTTATTGGGAAGTAAAGCACTTTGAAAAAGAGATTAAGAAAAATCAGGATACGTACTGGCTCATTTTTGAATTGATCTGGAGAGATTTTTTCAAGTACGTGTCTTTAAAACATGAAAGCGATATTTTCCAATTAGGCGGAATTCTAAAGAAGGACTATGAATGGAAAACTAGTGAAAGAGAATTAAATAAATGGATGAATGGAGAAACCCATGAGCGATTTGTAAATGCAAATATGAAAGAACTAGCCGCCACTGGCTTCATGAGTAATCGAGGTCGTCAAAATGTGGCAAGTTATTGGTCCATGCATAAAGAGCAAGACTGGAGAATAGGTGCTGCTTATTTTGAGCACATCCTTATTGATTATGACGTGCATTCTAACTATGGAAACTGGATGTATAACAGCGGTGTAGGAAATGATCCTAGAAATAGAACTTTTAATATAAAATCTCAAGCAGATCGCTACGATGGCGATGGAAAGTTTCAAAACTTATGGTTGCAGGAAAATCTATTTTAAGCATTTGCTTGCTCGATTCTTTTTGCGTTGATTGAGGTAAGGAATAAGAAGCGCAATTAAAAAACCTTGACCTATAGTATAAATAATTAAACTGGTAGAAGCGTTAACATTAGTAAAAAAAGAAAAGTAAGCAAGAATCACTAACCATAAACCAGTAGCACCTAAGAGTAAAGTTTTAGAAATTTTCATAATAGAACATTTAATTAATAGGTAGCCTACAATTTAAAAACGTTACATAATGTCTCAGAAAACACTACGATTAATATTAGGCGATCAATTAAATCACAAGCACTCTTGGTTTAATAGTGATCAAGAAAATAACATTTATTTCATGGCAGAAATGCGTCAAGAAGCAGACTACGTAACCCACCACATTCAAAAAGTAGTGGCGTTTTTCATGGCTATGCGCGGTTTTAATGAATGGATGCAAGATCGTGGCTGGAATACGGTGTATTATAATCTAGATGATAAACGCAATAAACAAGATCTTATCGATAACTTAAACCAGCTTATCAAAGAACATGATATTGAAAAGTTCGAATACTTAGCACCGGACGAATGGCGACTAGATCAGCAGCTCAAAGATTTTTGCAAGTCTCTTGATATCGAGTGGCAAGGTTATGATACCGAACACTTCTTGACCAAAAGAAAAGATGTCGAGAAATTTTTTGAAGGTAAAAAGAGATTAACCATGGAATATTTTTATCGTGATATGCGCAAGAAATATGATATCATGATAGAAGGCGATAAAGAGCCAGAAGGTGGTAAATGGAATTACGATCAAAGCAACCGCAAAAAATGGGATGAAAAGACTGAAATCCCACACGAGCGTGGTTTTAGAAAAGATGTCAAAGAAATTACTGATTTATTAGAAAAAGAAGGTGTCAAAACCATGGGCCGCATCGATCCGGAAAATTTTAACTGGCCTACGACTAGACAGGATGGACTAGATGTTTTAAATTATTTCTGCGATCATTTATTAGTTCATTTTGGTGATTTTCAAGATGCGATGCATACAGACCAAGACTACCTATTTCATTCCAGATTAAGCTTTGCGATGAATTGCAAATTACTTTCTCCACTAGAGGTTATTCAGGCAGTTTTATCTCGCTTTCGCGAAAGCGGAAAAGAAAATATAGACATCTCACAAGTGGAAGGTTTTGTCAGGCAAATATTGGGATGGCGTGAGTTTATGCGCGGCATTTATTGGAAAGAAATGCCCGATTATCAAACAAAGAACAAACTAGAGAATAAGAATAAATTACCTGATTTTTACTGGACTGGTGATACTAAAATGAATTGTTTAAAACATTCCATCAACAATTCTTTAGACAATGCTTATGCGCATCACATACAGCGACTTATGGTTACAGGAAACTATGCTTTACTCACCATGACAGAGCCTAGTTATGTAGACGAGTGGTATCTTGGGATTTATATTGACGCGATAGAATGGGTAGAAATTACCAATACTAGAGGTATGTCCCAATGGGCAGATGGTGGCATAGTAGCTACAAAACCTTACGTAAGTAGTGGTAGTTACATCAATAAAATGAGTAATTACTGTAAAGGTTGTGCGTATAAGGTCACTAAGAAAAGTGCAGAAGATGACGCCTGTCCTTTCAACTCTTTATATTGGAATTTTCTTGACGAGAAAAAGGAATTTTTTAAAAGTAATCAACGTATGAATATGATGATGGCGCTACTTAAAAAAATGGATTCAGAATTATTACAAAAGCATAAAAATAGAGCTCAAGACGTAATTGACAATCCGGCAAATTATTAAAATAATCGTATTGCATTTAATACTGAAAACTTCTTTAAAGGCTATTTTTAATAGTCGTTCAAGTTCTTAATTTTATTTAATCAAAAATTTTAGATTTTTAGTTTATACCATTTTAGTTCTTGGTTTAAACTGATGGTGACTGTATATATAACTTTGTTGGATTACAGTTATATCAAGAGATTGCATGTTTTGATATAAATTTAAAAATCACGTCGTAAAAGAAAAAGATCCTTACATTTTTTAGTTAAAAAATTTAAAATTGCTTTTTGTTTAACGTTTAACGCACTTTTCATGTATTACTTTTATCACGAACCAATAAAATATATATTATGAGAAGTTTGCTTTGGCTAGTAGCCGTAATTTGTATCATCGGATGGGTTTTAGGTCTTTTAGGCATCATCCCAGGATTATCAACTGGAGGATTATTTCATGCATTAATTGTGATCGCAGTTATTGTAATTTTAATCAATATCATTTCAGGAAGAAAGCCATTATAATAAATAATCAATCATTTAAAGTAAATCAATTATGTTAAAAAAAGTTTTAGTAGTAGCAATAGCTGCCATGTTTACATTAGGTACAGTAAGCTGTAGAGAAGAATCTACAGGAGATAAAATAGAAGACGCTGCAGAAAGTGTAGCAGATGATGTTGAAGATGCAGTAGATTAATTAATTTACTATCTAATATAGAAAACCGCTTCAGAAATGAAGCGGTTTTTTTGTGATTTAAAATGTAGCTTTATGAAGGTGTTTATAATGAATTATTATCTTAACTAATTGAAAGAAAGAATAATAGAGTCAATTAAACATGTGACTCTATTAAAAAAAAATTGATTGACAAATAGAAAGCTCCTTAAAACCATAGTTTTAAAGAGCTTCTGACGGGCTATTTAATAAATCGTTTTATTGTACCGATACGTTAAATGTTACCTGTACGTCAGTTTCTCCACCAGCGCCAGTTAATGTGTTGTCATTAGGTTTTGTAGGTGCATGACGCAATACAATTGATAGAGATCCAGTTCCAGCGGCGCCAGTTGTAACAGTAGAAGTAACTCCTAATGGATTCCCATTTGCATCAACATCGGTTTTTAAGATAGAAACTCCTGTTACAGTAGTTGTATAAAAAACTTCATGCTCATCACCTTCTTCAATTACTTCCAGAGTAATATTGTCAGCTGGAGATTCTAATTCGTTTTCAAAGCGCACTTCACCATTATAACTAGCTCCTGCTGTTAATGGTCCAGATACAGTTTCTACAGGTGCATTAGGGCCTTCACCATCAGCGTCTACCGATTTTAAAACGATAATATCAGTATTATCTGTTGAGTTTGTAAGAGTATAAGTAACTGTAGTAATTACTTCTTCTTCATTAATAATTTGTGGAGCGTCATCATCTTCACAAGATGTCATACTCAATACTGCGATTGCAGCCATTGCAAAGGTTTGAATTGATTTTTTCATAGGAATAGAATTTAATTATGGTTAAAAATTGTATATAAATTGTATTTGTATATCGCGACCTACATCGTCAGCATAAAAGCGCTGTCTGTTAAGATAGTTGCGATATGAGGTGTTAAAAATGTTGTTGGATGTAACTGATATTTTCGCTTTCGCGAAAGCGTAACTTAAACCGGCATTCCATAAACTATAAGCTTCTGGAGTTTGAGATATTTGAACGGTACGATTTTCAAAGGTTCCATCATCAAGTGGGACCAAAACATCGTAATCGTTATTAGGAAATCTGTTTTGTTGCCACACATACTGATGCGCAACTTGAAAATTAAGACCAGTATCTGCCACATTATGCCAGATAATATCATTTTGAATTTGAGCAGGTGGCATGTCTATTAGCGCCTCGTTATTAGAAACGTCACTGCCATGAATGTAAGAGAAGCTAGTAGATAACGAGATCAATTTCTCAACATTATAAATGATTTCATTAGGATTAGACTTCATTTCTTTTGAAGGCTTTCTAGTATAAAAATCATAAGTGGCGTGAGCATCGATACCATATAAAAGAGCGTTAACTTGCTCGTACTCAAAAACAGGGAATGCGCCTCGATTTGTTGTTTCTACGCCTGTAGGAATTAGTTGTATGTAGTTTTGAACACGATTTAAATAGGGATTTACCTCAAAATCAAATTTGCCTTGTTGCACATGAAAATTTGTATTGATTTTATAGGATTGTTCTTTCTCAAGATCCAGACTTCCTAACTCAATAGTGGCAAGAGCATGATGCAAACCGTCGCTAAATAGCTCACTAGGATTAGGAGCTCTATTTGCCGTACTTAAATTAATACCTAGATCATAATGATCACTGAAAAAGTATTTTGCCCCAGCAGTAAATGCAAAAAGATGATAATCTAAAACTGGATTTGTCAGAATTTGATTTCCTTGTTCGTTCACTTCAAATTGAGGATAGCGAGTGTCGTATTCTAGATCTTCCCAGCGGCTTTGTAAGTAGAATTTATCAGCATCTATTTGATAATAATCAAAACGGACTCCTGCATCTAGAATCCATTTTTCATTAGGCTCGTACATCGCGCTTGTAAAACCACCTAATCTATAAGCCGTGTAATCTGGTATGAGACGGCGCACTCCAGTTGCGGCATCTGGACTATTAATTTGATACATAGCATCAATTCCTGATTGAATTGTAAAATCATCTAAGGAATCTATTAACAAATGACTGGCGATAGTATGTGTTTGTAAATCAATATCTAATGATGCTCTGTTAGCATTTTCACCGCGGCGTATGTCAAATTCTTTTCTGTTATTAAATTGGAAGGCATAATCGAGATCTAGTTTTCCTAATCCTGAAAATCTTCTATACGTATTAAACTGAATTCCATGATGCATGACTGCTTGTTTAGGAGCATTTACATCATATGTAAAATCATTTATAATTGTAGGCTGGCCGGAGTTAATACTGGTCACGAGGTCTGCCGCATTACCGATGTGCGAGGCGCGCAAGATTCCTATTTCTGTGTCGTAAAATGAATATTTAAGGCTTGCACCATATTCAAATTTCTTAAAACCTAGAGCAAGATTTATTGCTGCTGTTTCACTTCCTGTATTACTTAATACGTAATCTGGTGATTCAAAATCTCCTAATCTTTTATATGTAAGAGTTGCTTGTTGATACCAGCCAGAATTACGGTAATTGTTTATGGTTGCTGTTGCTGTCCCGCCACGACCATTAGTTTGACCTTGTAGAATAGCGCGACCTATTAAAGTATCTTTAGAAATGACGCGAGATGGTTCTATAATTATGGTGCCACCGATCGCATCGCCGCCATATCTCAAAGCGCTAGCACCTTTAATGACTTCAATATTATTTGCCGAATTCACGTCTATATTAGGAGCATGCTCTACGCCCCATTCTTGATCTTGTTGTCTTAAACCATCATTTACAATTGCAACGCGACTACCGTAAAGGCCATGTATAACAGGTTTTACAACACTGTTTCCTGTTTTAAGAGATGTTACTCCTTGTACAGTTGCTAGTGCATCACCTAAGGAAGCACCACTAAATTTTTCAATAATTTCTGACTTGATTCTAGTACTGGATTGTGTACTTGTATGGTTGTCATGAACATCTGCAACTACACGTACTTCTTCTAAATCACTAATGTGATGTTCTAATTTAATATCTATGCTCTTACTCTCATTCAATGTTATCGCAATCTGTTTTGTTTTACAATCGTAATGAGATATACTAAGATCATAGGTGCCAGCACATAAACCATTAATCTCATAGGTGCCATCTGCCTTTGAGATATATGTTTTTTGCAACTGCACTATATAAATTTGTGCTAGTTCAAGTGGTTGCGCATCATGAAAATCTGTGATTTTGCCTTTAATGGTAAAGTCACATGTCTGAGCGTTACTGTAGCAATAGCTTATAAAAATAGCTATGGCTACAAAATGTTTGATAAACATGTTTGATAATTAAATTACTACTTAGTGCCAGGGCGAGAAGCCCACTAGTTTAAATGTAATTTATTGACGGCGGTGGCCGTGTTGTGTGAATTTTAAGTTGGGATTCCGCTTTCGCGAAAGCGATATCAATTTCAATCTCTTTTTTACTATACGGTATAATAGTAGCAGGGAGTTCTATTACTGGAGTAATGTCAAATGAAACTGATTGAAAATCGTGCGCAATGAAACAAACTTCACATTCTTGCATATCGTCATCATGAGAAAATTCATGTATAACAGATGCTTGTGCAGCTATAAATAGCAGCAACAAGAAAGAAGCGATTATGTTTTTGTATCTATACACAGTTCAAATATAAAACATGTTATGTTAAGGAAAAGATAAGTAATAAAAAAAAGCTGCCCTTAGGACAGCTTTTAATTCTTTATAACGAGGTCTATTAGTTTCCTAAATAGAAGTCTACAGAACTAGCTCCTGCTAGTGTGTTGTTAATAGCTGGTGTTAAATTTCCACCTGCTCCAATGTTGTTAAAGCCTAATATACGACCACCGCCATTTGCTATTTCTGCAATGATTACTGTGTCTGTTGCAGTGTCATACGTTACATCTACAGGATTACCCATAAGTGTAGCAGCTCCAGCAACTCTGGTTTGAATTCCAGCGATCGCTAGTGTTCCTCCATCAGCTACTGCGGCGATATTACTTCTTACATTATTAATTACGTGAAAACCACCATCTGTATCACTACCAGCACCAGATGCTGCTCCTATGTCTGTCATTATTAATATATCATCAGTCGCATCATAAGCAATACCGTGAGTTCTTACGATACCTTCAATGGTAATAGTTTTACTAGCCGCTAGTGTACCACTTGTAGTATTTGATAAGAAGTTGTTGAAGATCGCTAGATCTCCTGTTTGATCTACAACCGCATATAAATCGTCACCTACAAATTCTACACCCCAAACTGCAAAATTCACATCAAATTGATTTCTTAAAGTAAGACCATTTGCTGAACGTGTGTAGACATAAAATGTGTTAGTGCCATTATCAGCAACTACCACAGAATTTCCGCTTAATGCTAATGCTCTAGGACTAGTGAAGTCTATAGATCCATTCACACCTACTACCGCAGATACGCCGCCATTTAAAAATGACTCTACATTTACATAACTGTTCAATCTTAAAGAGGAACGTGATGCTACAAACAATTCATCAGTTGTTGCATCATATTGAATACCTTCATTAGACGTTGATGCAGTTGTTAATGTGGTTACTTCGGCATTGTTTGTAAAGTCATAGACTGTTACATCTCCATTAGAAACACTTGTTGCATAAAGCTCTGCTCTAGTATTATCAGGAGTGATGTTGTTGTCGTCATCACTATCACAAGAAGTGAATGCTATTGCGCAAAAAGCTATACCAATACTTAAAATTTTAGTTTTCATAAATTAGGTTTTTGTTTATTTGCCAATATTAACGGAGATAATTGCAAAATCGTTTTAAATTCACTTAATTTTCACTATGGTTTAACACATTTGCTAAACAATAGTTAATGATTAATTAAATTTGTTGCTTTATAATAATAAAGTTAAGAAATGTTTTAAAGGAAGAAATTCCAAACTAATCCAAATCGTATAGTGAAATCACGGTAAGGATTGCGTGGTGCGCTGAAGTAATTTGTGTTACTAGAAAAAATACGGTTTGCATGTTCTAGTTTAAAGAAGATTCTTGTTTGTCTTACTTTGGCATTTACAAAGATGTCAATTAAAGGAAAGCCACCTAATTTGTCAGTATTTTGAGTGTAGAACTCACCTAATACAGGATCATAGCCATCCATATAATATTCTGTGAAATATTTTGCAGTGATCCCTGTTTGCAATAGCAAGGCTTTTTTAAACAATCGGTCTTTGAAATACAGTGTGGTTCTTGCGGTAAGATCTGGAACGTTAAGTATATCATTTGATTGAGTGACATTTTGAAACATTACTGTATTGTCCCAACCAAAATATTTCAAAAACTTGATGTCTTTATTTAATTTTACTTTAAGGTAGGTAATGTCATCGCTAGTTTGAACAGGAGTAGCATTGTAGCCAGTAATTTCATTATTAGCATTTGTAACTGTACTTTGAGTAAAGTAAACATGATCTTGAATCGTGGTAAATGTCACTTGAGCATTTAAAAAGCGATTTGATTCTATTTTAAAACTCAGTTCTTGCTTTTCTACATTATTAAAGTTGTTTTGCCAGTTGTAATTAATATAATCGCTTTGGTGCAACAAATAGTTAAAATCTGGGGCGCGAGAACTTATAGCTAGTCCAGCAATAACACTTACATCTTTAAAATCATAAGAGGCTTTACCATTAAGGAATTGACCGTCAAGATCGCCAGCGACATTTATACCACCGTTTGCAGTAATGTCAAATTTACCGATACGTTTTTCAAACTGAGCTTTAAATTGATACAATTCGCCAATTAAACGGTTAGTGATCACACCACTATTTTGATTGATAACTCTATCATAACCGTAATTATATTTATGTCTTGCAATACCTGCTTTATAAAAACCCAGAATATGGTGATTATATGAGGCACCAGCTTCTATCATTCCTTCCTCCAGATTAGTTTTATCTCTCAATCCAGAAGATATAAATGCTTCGCCTAGAAAAGCTTCATCTGCTGTACTTTGATTAAATTCATAAAATTTATCCTCGTAAAACGCTTTATTATAAATGCGCCCACTATAATACGATGTGCTGTCTTTATTACCTACAATTTCATAATCATGATCGATATAAAAACGCCTGCCATCTAGTATACTCTCTGCATCTGTTAAATTAGGCTCTATTCTTCCACGATTTTGAAAATTTTCATCATCATCGATAAAACCCTGCAGTGAAGTTGCCTCAATACCACCGTTTTCTTCATTTAAATGATCTTGAAAGGTAGTGTGAAGCCTCAATCTATAACGATTATTCTTTGAGGTATAATTTGAAGTAAATTTAAAGTTACCAGAACTAGTAAGAGTATTTACATAGTCACCGGCACTTCTTACTCCTTTGTAGCTAATAGAAAAATTAAATTGTGGTGATAAATTAGAGGTAAAAAGAGCTTCTAATTGTTGCCCTTGATTAACAGCTGTTTTGAAATATAAATCTGTTAATGGTGTCGGCACATAATAATCCATCACATCATTAATTTCGTAGTAATTTTGATGTCTGGCTCTTGATCCTAATCTGGGAGAAAGTAATTCTAGATCAAACGATTTTCCTAATTCATTATATGGTTGTCCCACATTATGAAACGGCATTAATTCAAAATCATCCCTACGTAAATAATTGAATTTAAAATCCTTTGCCATGGTAAGCGTCGTGTCCAGATAGGTAGTGTCGCGTTTTTGAGAAATAATTAGGTAATCTGTAATAGGTGGTTTTTCTCCTTCTACATTCACTTCCTTGTTTGTTTGCAATCGCTCATTAGGATCAGTAGTAAGTTCATTACGCAATCTTTTTTCTTGCGAAAAAAGAAATAATGGGAACAATATTATTAATATATAAAGTCGATTCATAAATAGAGCTGCAAAAACAGAGTTCAAAAGTAACTAATTAAACGATTTTAAAGGGTGGCTATTATGTACTTTTGAAAATGCTTTTAAATCAAATTCATAAAAACATTATTGAATGTGGTACAGACGAGGCTGGTCGTGGTTGTTTATCTGGTCCTGTGACTGCTGCCGCTGTAATATTACCTCTAGATTTTGAATCTGTTCTGTTAGATGATAGTAAGAAGCTTTCGCGAAAGCGTAGGTATGAGCTAAGAAAAGTAATAGAAAAAGAGGCGCTGGATTTTCACGTCTCGCATGTCATGATGGAGAAAATTGATGAAATCAATATTTTACAAGCGAGTATTCTTGCCATGCATCAAGCTATAGATGGATTGAAAATACGCCCAGAGCACATAGCTGTAGATGGTAATAAATTTAATCCGTACAAGGAAATTCCTGCAACAACTGTTATTAAAGGAGATGGGAAATACTTGCATATTGCTGCCGCTTCAATTCTTGCAAAAACCTACCGAGATGATTTTATGTCACGCATTGCGATAGAACATCCGCAATATGATTGGGAAAACAATCAAGGTTATCCTACAAAAAAACATCGTGAAGCAATTAGAAAATACGGGACGACTCCATACCATCGCATGACTTTTAAAATGCTGCCTACTCAGTTAAAATTAGATGTATAAGTAGTTGTTTATTTTAAGGTTTAGATAAGGTAACTTATTACTTTTGTGATTTAAAATGAATTCAATGCGCCCACTTTTTATACTTATTCTAGTTGCTTTAACTTTATGTAGTTGTGATAAAAATCCTGGAGTAAATAAGGATTTGATCAATCGCATCCCTACAGATTCTAAAATTGTTATTCATACTAATAATCTTGAAGATTTAAGTCAAGTAATACAGGATAATAAATGGTATGAGAATTTAGGTGGTTTATCAAGGATAGAAGAAATTGAAAAGGCCAGTTCTTTCCTCAATAATTATGACATTGATGGTGAGTCTTTAATTGCGTTAAGTATAGAAGGTAAAAATGAAGTGGTCATCACGTTAATTACCTCACCTGTAGAAAAAGTGATTGACTCAACAAAAATTAATTCTACAATAGAATATAATGACACAAAATTTTTCAAACATGTAGATGCTGCATCTAATGCATATTATTCTTTAAATCACAACAGTGCACATCTAGCAAGCAATTCAAGACTAGTAATTGAAAGTTTAATACGTAGAAATATTGATGACTACATCTTTGATGATGGTTTCAAGGAAATTTATAAAAGAACTAATAACGGTACTACTTTTTATGTAAAAGCAAGTGAGAAAAAATGGTTGCAACAGTTTTTGTTAGGTAGGAATATCAATGATAATGGCAATCATGCTTTATGGTATCAACTAGAAGTAAGAACATCAGGTGACCATTTTCAAATGGATGGTGTGATCACTTATAAAGATAGTCTTAAAATGGATCATGATCTATATAACGGTATCAAGGCAGTTGAGAATCGGATTCAAGAAATCGCGCCGACTAGTCTGAATAGTTTAAAAACGGTAACCTATCAAAATCCATCTCAGTTAATCGATAACTTAAAAAGATTTCATAGTAAAGAAATAAAAGTAGGATTACAATTACAAGATATTCTTGATAATACCCAAGAAATGACAGAAATAGCACTTGAAAAAACGCAAGCGCTAGTATTTACATTAAAACCCTATGAGGCGATATTTTTAAATCTAGATAGTCTATCAACTGCAAAGTTTACCTATCGTGATCAAATTGTTTATGAACTAGAAAAACCTATTAGAACTCATGATTTGAAGCCCTTAATTCAGGCAAAGGATTATAATTTTGTTACAGTTTTAGGACAGCATTTAATATTATCCAATAGTTCAACCGCTCCAGAAGAATTTATATCTAACTTTCAAAATAGTACCGTATTAGGCCAGCAAGAATGGTGGAAAGAAGCTATGAAAAATATGAGTAGTAGTAGCAGTTTATTAAAAATAACAAGTACTAGAGAATTAAAAAGAACTGCAGAATTAGCGAGTAATAGCGATGTGAAATTGATAAATAAAATTAATGAGAGTGAATACCCATTAATTATTAGTCAATTTATTCATGAAGATGAATACGCACATTATCATTTTGTAATTCCACAAGTGAGTAGCACTACTGTAGGTCAAATGGTAAGTCAGATAGGAACATATAAGTCTCCTAATCATATAATAAGAGGTCCATTTTTGTTTCCTAATCATTTAAATAAAAAACACGATGTTGTTTATCAAGATGAAAACTTTGAACTACATTTATTAAACGACACTGGTAAAAAACTGTGGACTAAGCCGCTAGATGGGCCTATCATAGGAACAATAGAAGTTACCGATGCTTATAAAAATGGTCGTAAGCAAATGGTTCTTACTACCAGTAAATCTCTGTATTTCATAGATAGAAATGGAAAGGATATCAATTCTTATCCTAAAAAGTTTAAGGATCCTATTACACAGCCAGTAAGTGTGTTTGATTATGATAAAAAACGCAATTATCGATTCTTAGTTACCCAAGAAAACGAGTTAACCATGTTTGATAAAGAAGGTAAAGAAGTTACCGGATTTCAGTACAAAAAGGGAGCTGCGATTACTTCACAACCAAAACATTTTAGGGTAGGAACAAAGGATTATATCGCTTTCGCCAAAGCGGATCAGTCACTAGCTATATTAAATAGAACTGGAAAACCGAGAACTAAAATGACAGAAAAAATTGATCTCAAAAGTGAGCTCTATTTTCATAAGAATAAAGTTGTTGCTCTTACAACTAAAGGAGACTACGTAGAGATTAATTTAGGCACAGGTAAATTAAAGACCATCGCGACTTATGGTGAAGAGTGTGTGCTCAGTGCAAACGATAAGCTAGCGGTGATCCAGTATAACAATGATTTGATCATCAATGGAGAAGAGCGAGATTTACCATACGGCAGCTATTTGCCAGCTCAAGTGTCTCGCTTAAAAAATGATGATTTTATTCACTTAGTGGAGACAGGAGAGCATCGCGTTTACATTTTTGACAGTAAAGGAGAGATTGTACCATTTTTCCCTGTCTATGGTAAAACCAAGAGTGAGGTCGCACAATCTAAAAACCGTTACATGACTACTTTAGACGGTGATGATGTGATCATATATAAATGGTAATGATTAAAGCAGTTTAAAATGAAATTCAGAAGTCGTAAAGATCCATTGTTTCAACTGGTGACCTTTAGTGTTTGTATAATATTGACTATAGTTGTTTTCATGAGAATAACATCTGATACACCTTTGTTTGGTGCATTTTTACTAGGTGATATTGTAGGTATACTGGTAGTTATATATTTATTATGGATATACTTTGATACTAGTTATGAGTTAACAGAAACTTCACTCAAGTATCGTAGTGGTTTAATAAGAGGCTCGATCGCCACAGATAGTATAATAGAAGTAATTAAGGGTACAAGCCTCTGGTCTGGCATTAAACCTGCTACTGCTAGAAAAGGTTTAATCATTAAGTATAAAGGTTTTCAAGAAATCTACATCAGTCCAGAAACTAATGATTTATTTGTGGAAAAGTTACTAGAGTTTAATAAGGATGTCAAGATTATTACTCCGTAATATGTAGTCTATTTAAAAGTTTATTGGACATTAGTATTCGGAGTAAATTCAATTTCAAACTGATCAATAATTTCTTGAACACATTTTTCAGATGCTGCAAATAATTCAGTATCAGTGTACTTTTCATATTTTTCTCTATAAGGTTCAAATTGATCTTCTGCATATACATTGGGTAGTTGAGGATGCACATAATATTGCTTACAGACAGATCTGGTGTTTCCTAAGGCTTTTGCAGCGGTATCATAACCTTTCAAAATATTCTTTTCTCTTTCTTTAGCATCTTTTGGTACTGGAAGTTCAATCATCTTTAAAAAGAACTCTCTTGTTGCGCCCCAAGTTCTAAAATCTTTTGCACTAAAAATTTCTCCTGCAACTTCATGCATGTAATCATTAACCATAGTGCTGTCAATAGAGTGATGGTTTCCATCATCATCATAATATTTAAAAAGTTCCCATCCGGGAATCGCTTCACACTCTTTTATTTGTGCAACAAGTTCAGGATCATCGATAGTTGTTTCTTGATCAACTCCTTTCTTACCGGTAAAAGAGAATTTAATTCCATTTTTAATCTCTTGTACATGTTTAGTTCTTAAAGTAGAAAGACCGTAAGTCTGATTTTTATCAGCATAATTTTGATTACCGACTCTGATGTACGTTTCATCCATAATTGATAAAACTAATGCGAGGCATTTTTCTTTGGTCATTATTTCTTGATCGAGATCTTGCTGTAGTCTTTTTCTAATTTTTGGTAACGCTTTCGCGAAAGCGGACATTTTAAAAAACTTTGTCTGGTTGCGCAATAAGGTCCATATATCATGGTATAAATATACTTTTCTTCCTTTTTCATCGCGTCCTACCACTTGCAAATGGCCATTAGGAATCTCACTAATACGCACTTGCTGCCATGCCGGTGGAATAACCAAAGACTTTATTCTGTCAAGTTGTTCTTTATCATTGAGGCGCTCTTTATTATCTATTAAGTAAGTAAAACCTCTACCATATTTTTTACGATAAATGGAAAGATGTTTATCTTGTATATAAATCAAATCTGCCAGTTGTGCTGTATTTTCAGGGGCAGTGATGCATTCTTTAATTTGTTGAGCGGTTAAAGTCATTCTCAAATGTAATAGCAAAACAAAAAGAAATTACTTAATAAAACTCTAATTAGTAAATCATTAATTGCCGATTTTGTAATCAAACTAGATATCAAATCTATCTTTGTCAAATAATTAAGAATTATTGAAATAGAGGTCAAGAATTAAAGAGGTATCTTTGCATGCAATAAAATTTTATTGCATGATCTCCCACGACTCAAAATTTTTAGGTGAAGGTTTAACCTACGATGATGTGCTTCTAGTGCCAGCTTATAGCGAGGTGCTTCCTAGAGAAGTAAGTATCAAAACAAAATTTACTAAAAACATTACACTCAACGCTCCAGTCATATCTGCTGCGATGGATACGGTTACAGAAAGTCGCATGGCAATAGCTATGGCGCAAGAAGGTGGAATAGGTATCCTACATAAGAACATGACTATTGAGGCGCAAGCTCAAAAGGTGCGTCGTGTAAAACGTGCTGAAAGCGGTATGATTATCGATCCAGTGACATTAACTGAAAAAGCTACTATAGGCGATGCAAAAGCAAGTATGCGTGAGCATGGAATAGGTGGAATTCCTATTATCGATCATGATGGCTTTATTAAAGGAATTATAACTAATCGCGATTTACGTTTTGAAAAAGATAATTCTAGATCAGTTACAGAAGTAATGACTTCAGAGAATCTTGTTACTGCAAAAGCAGGGACATCATTACAAGAAGCAGAAATAATTTTACAAAAACATAAGATTGAAAAACTACTTGTGGTTGATGAAGATGGTAAGTTAGAAGGTCTTATTACTTTTAGAGATATAACTAAACTTACCTTACAACCTAATGCAAATAAGGATCAATACGGTCGTTTGCGTGTTGCAGCTGCCATAGGAGTTACAGGTGATGCAGTAGATAGAGCTGGTGCCCTTGTTGCAGCTGGAGTAGATGCAGTAGTTATAGATACCGCTCATGGACATACAAAAGGTGTGGTAGATGTATTAAAACTAGTAAAAAAGAATTTTCCAGAATTAGAAGTGGTTGTAGGTAATGTTGCCACAGCTGCGGCTGCAAAATACCTTGCAGATGCTGGTGCAGATGCTGTAAA
>CAZBCH010000105.1:0-9906 GCA_964490235.1 uncultured Flavobacteriaceae bacterium
CAGGAACTACCATCGTAATGGTAACACACAGTGAGCATGATGCAAAATACAGTCATAGAATCATCAGAATGCTGGACGGTCAGAAAGTAACCGAGAACATCCTAGCAGACTATAAAAGCGGTGTGCCAGTATAATGTTGTACCTCATCTGTTTATTGTAATTGCCATTTGTGAAATATTGATAGACCACTTCGTTTAGAATATCCTGTCAGAAACTGAAACCTCATCCTGAAAACCAATAACCATGATTAAGAATTATATTAAAATAGCCTTTAGAAACTTAAAGAAAAGCCCTTTTCTTACTACTGTTAATATTTTAGGATTGGTAGTTGGTATAACGGGAAGCCTGCTAGTTAGTCTGTATATCTTGGATGAAATGGGACACAATAGCATGTTTAGCGATGCAGATCGTATTTACCGCATTGAAACGGACATAAAATTCGGTGGTGCAGAAATCAAGTCGGCAGAAGCCTCTGCTCCTATGGCTGGCGCCATGAAAAATGATTTTGCCGAAGTTGAAGAAGTAGTACGATTCCGCAATCGTGGCAAGTTTTTGATAAGACGTAGTGATGCTACAGAGAATACTCAAAGTAGTAATGCTACTTTTGTTGACCCTAGCTTTTTTAACTTTTTTGGATTAGAACTTTTATCAGGAAATGAAGAAACTGCTCTCGAGAAAGCTAACACTGTTGTACTTACTAAATCTGTTGCTGAAATACATTTTGGTAAAGAAGATGCTGTAGGAAAGACTGTATTACTGGACAATCAGGATACATATATAGTCACAGGAATTATAGAAGACTTTCCGCTGGACTCCTTTTTGCGTGATCATGGCATCCTTATGGCGATGGATGGTCTTCCTGCTTCAAAAGAAAACCTATGGGGTAGCATGAACTTCTTTACCTACGTAAAATTACGTGAAGGCGCTGATATTGATGAATTTGACAAAAAAGTAGCGGGAATGCTAGACAGCTATATGTTACCGTGGGCACAAAAGGTTTTTCCAGGTATGACCGCAGAGAGTTTTGCAGCATCTGGAGATTACATTGAATATCATACCATACCTCTTACCGATATCTACTTGCACTCTGATCGTAAATATGAAATGAGCGAGACTAGTAGTATTCAAAATATTTACATTCTAGCTTCTATAGGTTTGTTTTTGATTTTTCTGGCTTGCATAAATTTTATGAATTTATCCACGGCTTACTCTCTTAAACGAGCAAAAGAAGTAGGAATACGCAAGACATTAGGATCAAATAAGTGGGAACTTGTACGGCAATTTCTCATTGAATCTGGCCTTGTGGCAGCTGTATCCATGCTTTTGGCTATTGTGGTTTCTTTTGTTGCACTTCCGTATTTTAATAATCTCGCTGGCAAAGCAATTACAATGCCATTGAACAAACCTTTCTTCTGGTTTTCAATACTTATAACTACCATTCTTTTGGGATTTCTTTCAGGTAGTTATCCTGCGTTCTTTATGTCTCGATTTAAACCTATAGAAACACTTAAAGGAAATGGAAAGACGGCTGCTGGTGGTGGATTTCTTAGAAATGCTTTGGTAATATTTCAATTTTCTATATCGGTAGTCCTAATCGTAAGCACATTTGTTGTGTTTCAGCAATTAGAATATATACAAAATAAAGATTTAGGCTATAGTAAAGAGCAAGTGTTACTTATCAACAATGCCTTTTCTGCTGGTGATCAATTAGGTGCTTTTAAGGATGAGGTAGAAAAATTAAGCACGGTTGAGAGTACAACGGTAAGCAGTAGTATGCCAACACCTTCAAGCCGTAGTGACAGTTCCTTTTTTCCTGAAGGTAAATTTGAAACAGGAGATGCTATGCAAATGCAAGTATGGGGAATTGATTATGATTATTTAAAAACCTTGGGATTACAACTTATTTCAGGAAGAGATTTTGACAAGAATATTTCTGCAGATAGTAACTCAGTAATTATAAATGAGGCAAATTTAAAAAACTTAGGACTAGATGCTCAAAATGCCATAGGTACTAGATTTACAGAGGTAAATGAAGAAGATAATCCCGTTTTTTATACCATCGTTGGTGTGGTAAGGAATTTTCACTATTCTTCAATGAGGGAAAATATCGGTCCTGTTGCATTGTTCTTACGTAAATCAGAAGGTATTATGGCTGTTAAACTGAAAACCGATGACTATTCTAATAGCATTACACAAATAGAAAATTTGTGGAAACAACAAGCTCCAGGGCAACCATTTGACTACAGTTTTATGGATGAAGACTTTAACGACACCTATCGTGCAGACCAGCGACTAGCAAAAGTGTTTATCGTTTTTACATTTTTATCCATATTCATCGCTTGTCTAGGATTATTCGCACTTGCATCATTCAATGCCCAAAAAAGAGTAAAAGAAATAGGAGTCAGAAAAGTCTTAGGAGCGAGCGTTAGTCAGATCACCATAGGACTAACCACAGATTTTTTAAAATTAGTCGCCATATCTACTTTAATAGCTTTACCCTTAGGATTTTATATTATGAAAATCTGGCTACAAGATTTCTCATATCGCATTGATATAGGTTGGGAAATTTTAGCTGTTTCGGCAATACTAGTCATCCTAATAGCTGCTCTAACAGTAAGTTATCAAAGTATCAAAGCTGCTAGAGCTAATCCAATGAAAAGCTTAAAGACCGAATAATTGAGACTAATTATAATATTTCCGCTTTCGCGAAAGCGGAATAATAAACCAAACTAAATAAACCATCATGTTTAAGAATTATATCAAAATAGCCTGGAGGAATCTGTGGAGGAATAAAATATTTTCCTTTATCAATGTGATTAGTCTTTCTATAGGACTGAGCGCCGCATTT
Organism: uncultured Flavobacteriaceae bacterium; assembly: GCA_964490235.1. Classification (GTDB taxonomy): domain Bacteria; phylum Bacteroidota; class Bacteroidia; order Flavobacteriales; family Flavobacteriaceae; genus Nonlabens. The sequence continues at coordinate 2,849 of CAZBCH010000105.1, forward strand.
GTGATAGGTATGATGGTCTATCATGATTTTACCTTTGATAAATTTCATAAAGACGGCGATCGTATTTATCGAGTTGTTACGGATTTTGAAACTACAACTGGTGACTTTCACAATTTAGGCTCTCCTATTCCATTACGAGAATCAGTTAAAAATGATATTACTGGAATTGAAAATAGCGCCGCTCTTTACCGCTGGTGGATGGAAAAATCTACTGCAATAGAATCTTCTAAAGAGCTTAGAAATCCTGATTTAATAACTTTTACACAACCTAGTTATTTTGAAATATTTACCTACGACTGGATCACGGCTAATGCTGCATTAACTTTGAATGAGCCTAATAATGTGGTAATGACAGCAAGTCGTGCACAGTTGTATTTTCCTGATCTTAATATAGATCAAATAGTAGGTAAAACTATAGATTATGGACAGGTGCAGGCTAAAGTAACTGGAATAGTAGCAGACTTTAAGGAAAATAGTGATTTTGTTTTTCAAGAGTTTATATCTATGCCTACCGCAAATCAAACTAATCAAAAACGGCAAGTTTTTGAGAGTGGTTGGGACACCGTAAGTTCTAGTAATCAATTATTTGTAAAGCTTTCAAAAAACGCAAATGTTGTTACCATCCAAAACCAACTGGACCAACTTGCTAATGAACATCAAAGTGAGATAGACCTCTCCTATGGAAATAAGACTTTTTTCAGTATCCAGCCACTGGCAGATATTCATTTTAATGAAGATTATGGGATTTATGATTATTCCATAGATCAAGCTAGTAAGCCTATACTGCTCGCGTTAACTGGAATAGCTTTGTTCTTATTGATATTGGGCATCATTAATTTTATTAATCTTAATACAGCTCAAGCAACTAAAAGAGCTAGAGAAATAGGCGTGCGCAAAACTTTGGGAAGTTCTCGATCACAATTAATATATCAATTTTTAGGAGAGACATTCTTATTAACACTTGCCGCTGCAATTATTAGCATTTTTCTTACGATGATATTACTTCAAATTTTTGAAGATTTTATTTCGCCAGATATTAATATGCAGTTACTATTACAACCGATAATTCTATTAGGCATTATTCTACTTCTAGCGATTGTAACACTGGCCGCAGGTTTTTATCCAGGAATGGTTTTATCGAGATTCAAGCCTAGTAAAGTGCTTAAGGGATCTATTAATCAGACGGCTGTAAAAAGCCCACTAAGAAAATCCTTAACAGTTTTTCAATTTACAATTGCGCAAGCTTTCATTATAGGTACCTTGTTAGTAGGGCAACAAATTCAGTTTTTAATGTCTCAAGACATGGGTTTTAACGCAGCAACTACTGCTTATATTAAAACGCCTTATTCTTCAAAAGACTTTAGTAAAAAACAAGTACTTGCTAGTGCTCTTCAAAAAATACCTCAAATCAACACAATAAGTCTAGGTAATATGCCACCAGCTTCAAATAGTACCATAGCAAATAATGCTAGTTTGATAAATAACGGGCAAGAATATAAAACTGAAATAGAATTTTCAAATGGAGATAAAACTTACCTAGATCTATATCAAATTGAGCTACTTGCTGGTAGAAAGCCATTAAATGATACTATAAAGGAATACGTTATTAATGAAGCTGCTCTAAAGGCATTTGGGTTTAAGAATCCTGAACAAGCTATTAATAAACAATTAGAAATGGATGGTGAGCTCTTTCCTATTGTAGGAGTCATATCTAATTTTAATCAACGATCACTTAAAACATCTATTTCACCACTCGCTTTCACAGGGGACACGTCACGTAAAAACTGGTCGCAGTTTACAAACGTGCATTTTAATTTACCTAGAAGTAAAGAGACAAATATTACTAATGTAATTAAAACGCTTGAGACCGAATTCCATAAAGTATATCCTGACGCAACATTTGAGCTGGTCTTTGTTGATGAAGTGGTAGCAAATTTCTATAGAAGAGAACAGCAAATGAAAACGCTGTTGCACTGGTCTACCGGTCTTGCTGTACTCATAAGTTGTCTAGGACTTTTAGGCCTAGTCATTCATACTACAGAGCGACGCACCAAAGAAATTGGAATCCGCAAAGTTTTAGGAGCCTCAATCATACAAATCAATACACTCTTATGTAAAGAATTTCTATCACTAGTTTTAATTGCATTCTTGATTGCCGCACCTATTGCATATTACTTTTTAAATGATTGGCTTACTGATTTTGCATATAGAACAAATATCAGTGTATGGATATTCCTTGCTGGCGGTTTGAGTATGATATTGATTTCTATTCTAATAATGAGTTTTAGAACCATTACTACTGCGATGAAAAATCCAGTAAAAAGTTTAAAGACAGAATGATTAAGCATGTTGCCTTAAAATCGTACAGTACTGTATCAAAACCGTACACATTTACAAGTAATCTTAAATCGTAAACTATTGAATTAAAGCGATTTAAATAAGTGGCATTGTTATTACCTATAAAATAAATATATAAATGTTCTCGCTTTCGCGAAAGCGTAACCAAAATAAAATTCATTCTCATGATTAAGAACTATTTTAAAATAGCATTTAGAAACCTCTGGAGACACAAAGGTTACTCAGCAATTAATATAGGTGGACTAGCCGTAGGAATGACTGCAGGTTTCTTACTGTTACTGTACATAGGCTATGAAATGAGCTATGAGTCTTTTCATTCTAATAAAGATCAACTTTATCGTGTAGTAACAGATATCAAAACACCATCTGACGACTATAAAACACCGGTAGTAGACTGGAATATCTTAAGCGAGATCACAGCAGAATTTCCTGAAATCCAAAATAGCACTAGATTATTTGATACTGAATTTGACGTTCAAAAAGACGGTGCTAATTTTAATGAAGACCGAGTTTTAGGTGTGGACGATACCTTCTTTGAAATATTTGATTACAAACTACTTCAGGGAAACCCTTCTGAAGTTCTTAAAGCGCCTTTTAGTCTGGTATTATCTGAAACGACAGCAAAGAAATATTTCGGAAATGAGAATGCATTGGGTAAAACCTTAAAAATCATGGACGATTCGAGAGTTGCTACTGTAACCGGAATAATGCAAGATAATCCTGATAACACTCAAATTAAAAGTGATTTACTTATTTCTATTTCTACCTATACAGAAGTGCTAGATCCTAGCTTAAATCAATCTTGGGCAGACTTCAGTAATAGAGGTTTTGTTGTACTTAACAAGAATGTTAACACTAAGGATCTTGAAAATAAAATTGCTGCATTTAATCAGCGTATTCACGGTGATGCGATGAGAGAAACAGAATTAGATCTAACCTACTTTCTAGAGCCTATAGAAGACATTTATTTATATTCTGAACGAGGCTCCTCACCACAAATAGGTAACGTCTATATTTTTTTAATCGTTGCCTTGTTTATACTTTTAATTGCATCAATAAATTTCATTAATCTAACTACTGCACGATCTGTAGAGCGTGCAAAAGAAGTAGGTATACGTAAAGTTATTGGTGCTCAAAAAAGTCAGCTTTCTATTCAGTTCTTAAGTGAATCAATTGTAATATGTTTATTTGCTTTTATACTTGCTATTGTATTTACATGGATTGCACTACCCTATTTTAACGAGCTGGCAGGTAAAGAAATCGCTTCAAGTATATGGGATAATCCTTTATATCCGTTGAGCTTGTTTGGGATCGCTATTTTGATCGCTTTATTTGCTGGCTCCTATCCAGCATTAGTTCTTTCATCTTTTAAGCCTATTCAAGTATTAAAAGGTAAATTCTCATCTACCTCTCGTGGTGCTTTGTTGCGCAAAGGACTTGTGATAAGTCAGTTCACCATTTCTGTTGTGATGATTGTTTGTACCATAATCGTATACAATCAAATCAGTTTTATGCGAGATCAAGATCTAGGTTTCAATATGGATCAAGTGATGATAGTAGAAACTGATGGTAGCGCGCAACAAAAGAGAATGATTGATGAATTAGAAAAAATACCTAGCATCGTTTCTATAAGTACAGCGGCGACAGTTCCTGGCGGTGGCGGCGATAACAGCCAGGCGTTAAGTAAGATCGTAAATCAACAAGGCAATGAGCAAACTCTTACCATCGAACGCTATAGAATTGATGATGAATACATCGACCAGTTTGGTTTGAAATTGTTAGCAGGAAGAAACTTTTCCAGAGAACTGGCTTCTGACAGTTTAAATTCCATGATCATTAATGAAAAAGCTTTACAACTTTTAGGTTATTCAGATCCTCAAGAAGTTATAGGTAAAGGATTTGATCAATGGGGACGACAAGGCCAAGTCATAGGCGTTGTAAAAGATTTTCACATGACTACATTAAAAGAAGAAATTGCGCCTTTGAGTATGGTATATAACAATACTGGAAACTCTTTAATAAATGTAAAAATGTCTGGTGTAAACGTACAACAAACCGTTGCTCAAATAGAAGAAAGTTTTCGCAAATCGTTTCCTAATAAATCCTTCTATTATGAATTTGTAAATGATTTATTTCATGAACAATATCAAGCCGAAGAGTTGTTTGGAAAACTATTTCTAGGATTTGCGCTACTTGCCATATTTATTTCATGTTTAGGGCTATTTGGTCTGGCGTCTTACAGTACGTTGCAGCGTCGTAGAGAAATAGGAATTCGTAAAGTGTTAGGAGCATCATCAATAGGAATAGTGAATTTGTTAAGTAAAGATTTCTTGAAGCTAGTGCTGATTTCTGTTTTGATCGCCACGCCTATCGCTTGGTTTGCTATGGATGAATGGTTGCAAGATTTTGCTTATCGTATGAATTTAAGCTGGTGGATTTTTGCCCTTGCCGGAGCATTGGCAATAGGAATTGCCTTGTTCACAGTAAGTTTTCAAGCTATCAAAGCGGCGATTGCAAATCCGGTGAATAGTATTAAAACAGAATGATGATCTCGCTTTCGCGAAAGCGGAATAACTAAACCAATAAAAGAACAAAAGCACAAGCACAAGCCTACTATCAATACGCTACAGAATACATAAATCAAATATTATGTTTAAAAATTATATCAAGATAGCCTTTAGGAAATTATGGAAGGAAAGAACGTTTACAGCACTAAATGTTTTGGGTTTAACCGCGGCATTTACCGCTGCCTTCTTACTAAGTTTATTTGCAGTATTTGAGCTTTCTTATGATCAGTTTCATAAGGGTGGTAATTCTATTTATCAAATTTATACAGATCAACAAATACCGCAAGGAACAGAAAGCGGTATTGCTAATCCGGTACCGTTTGCTCAAGCATTTAAGGAAGAAGTGCCAGGAGTTGAAAAAATTACGCGAGTAATGACTGGTGGTCCTACTGTTATGGTAAATGAACAAAGTTTTAATATAAACGCTACATGGGCAGATGCTGATTACCTTAAAATGTTCACCTTTCCAATTATTGCTGGTAATACTGATGATCCTTTAAAGAATAAATCCAGTGTTGTTTTAACTGAACAAGCCTCAAAACGATTTTTTGCAGATACTGATCCTATAGGTCAAACATTAAATTTAATTCAAGAAGGAGAACAAGTCTCGGTCAAGGTAACTGCTATTGTAAAAGATTTACCTAAAAATAGCAGCTTGAACTTTGATGCTGTTTTTAATTTTACTGTGCTGCCAGAGCGCATTTATGCTAGTAATATAGATCGATGGGACAATCATAATCATGAAGTTTATATCAAACTTAAAGATGGAATAGATGCAGCACAATTTGAAAAAAGCACGGTAACATTCACCTCTCAGCATTTTGCTAGTAACATTGATATCGCAAAACGTGATGGCGCACAACCTAATGCAGCCGGCAATTATAGACAAATAAAGTTACTACCATTATCCGACCTCAACTTTACCAGTTTCAGTAATAATACAATAGAAGTAAATAAAAACCTCACCTTTATAGTTCTAGCTATTGCATTTCTTATCGTATCTATTTCATGCATTAACTTCATTAACATGAGTGTAGGAAAAGGTACAAAGCGACTTAAAGAAATAGGTATGCGCAAAACATTAGGAGCTAGTAAGCGCCAATTGTTTTTACAATTTTGGGGTGAAAGTATTGTAGACTTTCTATTTAGTATGATAATAGCCTATTGCTGTGCCCTACTCCTACTACCTTATTTTCAGGAGCTTTTTAGAACTCAAGCTACATTTGAAATCTTAGTAAATCCCACGAATGTAAGTTTAGCCATTTTAGGATTTTTTACAATTACATTACTTGCTGGTGGCTATCCCGCCTACATAATGAGTAAATTAAAAACGCTCCAAGCATTAAAGGGTAAAGTAGAAAGCTCAGGGAAAAATTACATCAGAAACACGCTTATGGTTGTCCAATTTTGTATTGCGATTCTCATGATAAGTGGAACACTTGTTATATGGAACCAGTTAGAGTTTTTAAGATCTAAAGATTTAGGTTTTAACAAAGAGCAAGTTATTGCAATCCCATTACAAAGTGCTAAAAACCCAGATCAATTAATGCAATTATTGCGCAACAAGCTATCCAGCGAGCCATCCGTTATTAGTATCTCTGCTTCACGAAATATTTTAGGTCTAGGTAAAGACGGATCTAGATCTAGCAGTGCTATGGGATTTGAGCACGAAGGAAGAGAAATAAAAACTAACATATTAAACGTAGATTATGACTATCCAGAGACTCTAGATATTCCAATTATTGCAGGTAGGACACACCAGCGTTCTTATGCTGCAGATAGTCTATCAGTTGTGATCAATGAATCCATGGCAGCTCAGTTTAATGTTGAAAACCCTGTAGGATTAATGCTGGATCTTGAGTTTGCACAATTTGAAGTTATTGGGGTTATTAAAGATTTTAATTTTCAGGATCTTAAAAATACAGTACAACCCTTATCACTTTTCATGTCAGGTGATACCAGTATGAAATATGCCTATGTAAAAGTCTCTCCCAATAACCTAGAAGCTTCATTTGACAAAGTAAAAGCTGTATGGGAAAGCATTGAAAAAGATCAAGAGTTTTTAGGCTCTTATCTTGATGAAAATATCGATAGGACACTAAGAAAAGAACGCAATATGACTACCATGATTAC
>CAZBCH010000106.1:0-7678 GCA_964490235.1 uncultured Flavobacteriaceae bacterium
GGATTAGATCCGCTTAATTCTTATTTGAGTTTACCTATACTTATCAATTCTAAAGAAGATATCGAGCCCGCAGGTATCCCATCGCAACTTGCGACAGGAAAAGGAGCTGTTTTTCTTTTAGATAGTGGTATAGTAGGAGAGACAGCACCTATGGTAAACATCTTTATGGAGAATATGAAGCAAGAAGGTTTCCGTTCTATGTTAAAAGATAAATTTGTTAAGTACACAGATATGTGTGTCGAAGATTTCCTAAGTGGTGATGTAAAAGGACTTTTCGGTAATGTGAAGAAACTTTCTCACGTGGTTTTAGATAACTTTAAACCTATGATTCCTCCTCAATTCCACGAATTATGGAAAAAAGGATTGGATACTGGAGACTACTATTTGAAATTATGTGGATCTGGCGGTGGTGGATATATATTAGGATTTACTGAAGATCTAGAAAAAGCAGAGAAAACTCTTCAAGATTATAAACTAGAAGTTGTTTATTCTTTCTAACAGAAGCTTTATCATATTAAAAACGCTCAACTTTTAAGTTGAGCGTTTTTTATGGACGTAAAACTTTTAAACTAAATTGTCATTAAAACGCTGGATTAAGCTTTTCTATAATACTCGATCGCTTCTTTAATGCGTTCTATGCGGTTTTCTGGATCTGGATGAGTACTTTGAAATTCTGGCGTACGATTAGGTCCACCGGCAGCTTTAAGAATTTTCATAACGCCTATCATCTCGTATGGATCAAAGCCAGCATCCATCATCATTTTAACACCTAGTTCATCACTTTGTAGCTCATCATCACGGCCGTATTTCATCGTTAGCATTTGTGCAATGGCAGCTGCTGCTTCACCGCCGTTACCATCAGTTCCTACACTTACTCCAGTAATAACTCCTTGTGCTAGCCCTTGCTGGCTCATTCTTTGTGCACTATGTTTTGCAATGACGTGACCTATTTCATGGCCTAAAACGCCCGCAAGTTGATCTACATTTTCAAGTTGTTGATATAACGCATAGGTTATAAAACATTGTCCACCTGGCAAAGCAAATGCGTTGATGGTTCTATCATCTGCTAGTAGGTGAAAATCATATTGATAATTGGTGCTTTTACCTATACTGCTGTTTACTAATTTTGCTCCTACAGCATCTACAATATCTTGATATTCTTGGTTAGGATAAAGACCACCGTGCTGCTCGATCATACTAGGTGTGGCTTGAAGACCTAGAGCAATTTCTTCATCAATGGTTAAATCAATGTATTGTTTTTCTCCCGTATGCTCGTTTGTCTCTGCGCTACCACAGTATTTGATAATTGCAAAAGCGACAATTGCCATCCCTATGAATAACTTAATTTTTCCGCCACCTCTTCTCATAAGTCTTATTTTTTTAGTGTAGGATTCACTCCTTTGATATGTTCTTCTAGATAACGATGGATTCTTTCATCGCTTATTTCATCCATTCCCATGATGTCTTCTGATCTTAAGAAATCGATTAGATCTACGTACTTGAGGTAGTCTTTATACCGCTTTCGCGAAAGCGGAACATAACTATAATGCCACGGCTCGTATTTAAAACCAGTGCGGTTATCAGTCATTGTGTACACTAATTCAAAACCAAACCTGGAACCATGTTTCTCCATCCAGTCTTTGAGCTTGCAAAAAGGACCATTACCATGAAATTTTGAAGGGACCAAAACATCACCGCTGTAACTTGCATTTGTGTCTATGATATCTATGTCAGTACCCCAATGATGTCTAGATGTACCTGGAACAGTGCTGTATTCTACAATTTTATCAAAAATAGCATCAGGCTCAAATCCCTGCGATTTGTATTTTTTATACTTACGATTCCATATTTGGGTTTGACGTTTAAAACTTCTATACCCAGAAACAATGCTTATTTGAATACCATCTTTGGCGGCTTCTTTCTTCATTAAATCAAAAGCAGCTTGCACTTCTTGCTCCAGTAAGTTTTTGGGGTTATCACTTTGTCCAGTCAGTTTCTCTAGATCATTTTTTTGTGGTTGACTTAGGATTAATATCAACAAAATGGTACAACACCTTATCATAATAATTTCATCATTTTATAATGGTCGCCCACTTTAGGAATCAGGAATTGTTCACTTACAATATTATATCCCAACTTTTTATAAAAAGGAGTTGCGTTAACTCGAGCATTAAACCACAAGGTTTTAATTTGTTTTTCTATAAGCAGCTTTTCAGCATGTTTTAATAGTTTTTTACCTATTCCTTTACCTTGTGCAGTTTCTAAAACTGCCATACCGCGCAGTTGATAGCATTGATAAAGTTTAATGTGTTTGATTTGATCGAGATCAATATCTTTATTCATTAAAAAAGTACCTACACCTATAATTTTATCTTTTTCAAAGGCTCCTAAATGAAATGTAGTACCTAGCTCATCTCCTGAAAAGCGACAGTCTTCTATAGGTCTTCCTTTACGTAAAACGGTGTGTCTTACAGCATAGGTTTCTCTGGAAGTTATAGGTATTATTTGTATCATTTTTTAACCCTGTTAAAATAATGATTTTTATTTATTTGATAATGTCTTCCTGGTTCTCTTTCTTCCCAATAAAATCTATGGTTTAAATTCATACCTAGACGTTGCGCAACCTTTTGTGAGCTGTAATTTAATTCATGAACTTGAGCGACTAGAATATCTAGATGATGATCTTCAAACGCATGTCTTACTACTTCCATACCGGACTCTGTAGCATAACCATGACCCCAGTATTTCTTCATAAAGCGATAGCCTATATCTACAAAATCTGTTTTTTTATGATATTTAAGTCCAGACCAGCCTAGAAAGGCATCATCTGACTTTCTTATGACAGCGATTCTACCCATTTGATATAATTGGTATTGGCTGTTTTTATTTATACGATAATCGATTGCAAAATCTCCAGCCTCGTCTATATTTTTAAAAGGAACGTCACCTGTGTACCGCATTACTTCTTCATCATTATTAAGTTCAAATAAAAAAGGTGCGTCCTCTTTTATAAAAGGGCGTAGATAAAGGCGTTCTGTTTCTAATTGAAGATTCATACCCTTACATCATTCCATTCTTTATTTCTATCAAAAAGAACCTCTGCAAATGGACAGAGAGGATTGATCTTATGACCGTTTTCTTTTGCAAAATAATAGCTACTTTCTACAAGCTGCGATCCTAGTCCTTTACCTTCTCTATCGCGATCTACCTCAGTATGATCAATAGTCATGACATTGTTTACTAATGAATAAGTAAGTTCTGCAATTGTTTTATCATTTTCTTTAATATAGAAAATTCCTCTAGATTCGTTTTGATTGTGTTTTATGGATTCCATCTCGTAATTTTTTAATTTGTTATTTGTGCAAAGTTGTAACCAGGAGAAACTTCTATGGCAACTTGTTCTTGTTTAAATATTCTTGCAGTGTGTAATCCACAAAGAATTTCTTCTTTTCCTTGTACTCTTATGTAACTGCCTTCTCGTAAACCTACCACAGGTAAAGAGTTGTATGCGTGAAATTCTTTGATGCGTTGCTCACGTGTTTCTCCCATATGTGTTGATGAAGGATCAGGATCTAGATAATGTGCATTTATATTATAGCCTATAGCTCCAGTAGTTTTAAAACTAGAAGGCATAACAATAGGCATATCATTAGTATTTCTCATATTCAAGCCGCAAATATTACTTCCTGCACTCGTACCTATATAGAAGGTGCCGTTGTAAATTTCTCTACGTAATGTTGTCATTAAGTTAAGATCATGTAACATTTTTACCAGTACAAAGGTATTGCCGCCGCCAGTAAAAATAGCTTTTGCATCTTCCAGAGCTTTTCTGGGATCAGTAAATTCATGAATTCCTTTCACTTCTATATCAGTGTTTTCAAATGCCGTTTTTACCTTTAAGGTATATTCATCATGAGATATTGCTCCAGGACGCGCATAGGGTATGAAGAGCAAATCAGTTATTTGTTTTTCTTTAAATGCTGCTAAAATTTCTGGAAGCAAATAAGAAAGATAATCTGTACCATGAATAGTCGATGTACTTGCGATAATCATGTTTCTCATGTGTAGGTTTTTACTAGGTTAAACATCGTTAAACTCAAACAATGATAGAATTATTTAGGCGTTATTTGTAGTAATAATAATTTTTTGACATTATTTTAAGTCAAAAGAATTTTAGGATTCATGAAAAATATTCTACTTATTATATTTCTTGCTTGCTCTTTTTCATACGCTCAAAAGGAACGTGTTCAAATACAAGGTTCACTAAGTAGCGAGTCAAATGAACCATTGCAAGGTGTAACCGTTTTTAATCAAGCAGCTCTAGAGGGAACCATTTCTAACAAAGAAGGCAATTTCTTTATTTATGCGCGAGTAGGAGATAAGCTTTCATTTAAAGCCGTTCAATTTGAACCCTTTTCGCTTAAAATCACAGAGAAAATTATTGAAGATAAATTAGTAAAGATCTCACTTAATGAAGGAGTTAATGAGCTGGATGAAGTGGTGATTCAAGACGGGCTTATGCGCATCAAAGTAAAAAAACTTACTTATGTAGATACAAAAGTTGATGAGGTAAGCGAGTTCAATAAAAAAACTAGAGCAGTAGATCGTATGGAAAACACCTTTTCTGACCGTGTGCGACAGCCTGAAGAATATAGTATAAGAAACGAAGCCTTTAATCAAAACATGCCACGATTCAACATGACTAATCTTATAGGTGGACTAGCCATGCTCGCGCTAGGGACTTCTTTAAATGCCTTAAATACTAATGTGGAAAACGCTATTGATGACGGTCCTGAAAAAAGGAGACAAGAGTTTGAAGTATACATGCTTAAAAATAAATACAGTACAGAATACCTTCTAGATTATCTCAAATTACCAAAGGAAGATCTCTATGAATTCTTATATTTTGCTAAAGATCAAGGATTAAATGAATCTATGTTTGAACCTGAAAGAGAACTAGATTTATTACAATTTTTATCAAATCAAGTAACTTTGTTTAAAGCAAAGAAAAATTACTCAAAAGAAAAGGAAGATATCTCACCTTCTGAAAATAAAAAAAGCAATGAAAAATAAATTTTTAAAAATCAGTTATCACCTGCTTTTAGGTTTATTTCTATTAAGCAGTGTATCATGCGATAGCGATGACGATTTGCAGGTTGTAGTGCCTAATACAAATATTTTTTGTTACGGGCCTAATGCTGCTAGTTCTTTTGAAACAAGAGCTGCTTTTAATAATAATGTGATGGAAGTTGCCTCTGGGGTTTATAGAACCGCAGCCTTTTTAACAGATGGAAATATCACGGTAGATACAAATGGAGATTTTCAAGGAACTGGTGTAATAATGGATGTTGTGCTTTATGGCAATCAGGACATCGCCTTTCAATCAGGAACCTACTTTATTGATGGTAGTCAGGATGCTGGAAAAGCTTTTGTATCTTATGACCTTGATTATGATGCTGCTAGTACCGATAATCGAGGTGTGCGTCTTACAACAGGTTATGTTAAAGTAAGGCCATATCTTACAGGCTATGCCATAGAAATAGATGGAGAAGATATAAATGGAGATCGATTTCACGGTATTTTCTTAGGGAATGTGACAGCAATCTAGAACCGGATAGTTATCAATTAATTGGCATGAAAATCGTAATCCTCATACAGACTAAATTACTATTATGTTGAAATTCTCTAAAACTATGTGTATTGCGGCTTTCTCATTTATAAGCCTTTCATCGTTTACTTCTATAGATCCTACGTTTTATGATTACTCTTGTATAGAAGAGAGTGAAATATTCCGCTTTCGCGAAAGCGAGAACAATAACCTTCATAAATATTATATTTCTGTTTCAAATGCTACTTATAGTAAAGAGGCCAGAAGCGTCCAGATGATTACCAGGTTTTTTATTGATGACCTAGAAGATGTAATCAATGCGCGTATTTCAAACCCAATTAAACTAGGTGATAAATCTACCATACAAGATGTCTACCCATATCTAAAAGATTATCTTGATAAAAAGCTGGAAGTGAAGATCAATGGTGAAAATGCTATACCTAATTTTCTAGGGGCAGAATATGAGTCCGATCAAATGGTGCTTTACATAGAAATCCCAGCAGATAGGATGCCAAAAGAGATCACTATGAAGTTTAATGCATTTATAGAGCTTTTTGAAGAACAAAAGAATTTAGTTCATTTAAAAATAAATGGTACTAGAAAAACCATGTTATTTGATAAAAACAAGTCTACAGATTCTGTGAAGTTTTAGTTAAAAGCTTTAAAACTTACCCATTATTGTTAATTTAGCAAACCTTAATTTAAACTATATACATGAAAGCTATTAAACTATTGTTTATCAGTATGATGCTTGTTTCTTATGGTTCTTTTGCGCAAGAAGAAGAAACTAAAGAAGAGCCTAAGGCTGAAGAACATTACAACATCAACAAATTCCGTCAACTTTATCAGGAATTTTCTACTCCTAACCAATATCGTAGTGCTAGCGGTGCGCCAGGTCCTAAGTATTATCAACAACGAGCTGATTATGAAATGGACATCAGGCTAGATGATGAAAATCATCATATATATGGTTATGAAACGATCACTTATACTAACAACTCACCAGATAACTTAGATTATTTATGGGTACAGTTAGATCAAAATATGCGTGCTAAAAATTCTAAAACACCATTAATTGAAGGTGGTGGAGTACAGCCATATATGCAACCAGAAGGTTTTGCAGGTGAGTATCTAAGTGAGCCTTTTGATGGTGGTTTTAATATTAAGAAAGTTCTAGATAAAAGCGGTAATCCATTAACGTACATGATTAATCAAACAATGATGCGTGTAGAGTTACCAGAGACACTAGAAAGCGGTAAGAAATTTGAATTTGATATCGAGTGGGATTATAACATAAACGATCACGTAAACGGTCGTGGGCGTAGCGGTTATGAGCAATTTCCTGACGGTCATCGAGCTTATGTAATTGCTCAGTTCTATCCTAGAATGGCAGTTTACAATGATGTAGAAGGATGGCAAAATAGCCAGTTTTGGGGACGCGATGAGTTTGCTTTGCCATTTGGTACTTTTGAAGTTAACATCACAGTTCCTGCAGATCACTGGTTAGATGGTACAGGTAAATTAACTAATCGTAAAGACGTTTATACAAAACAAGAACTAGCTCGTTATGAGCAAGCAAAAAAGTCTTTTGATAAACCTGTGGTAATAAGAACACAGCAAGAGGCAGAGAAACTTGCAATGATGCCTGGCGTAAAAGAGACTAAAACCTGGAAGTTAAAAGCAGATTATGTTCGCGATTTCGGTTGGACTTCTTCACGTCGTTACGTAGCAGATGCTATGGCCGTTAAAGTAGGTGGTAAAGACATCATGGCAGTTTCCATCTATCCTCCAGAAGGAAATCCTTTATGGGAGCAGTGGTCTTCTAGAGCAGTTGCTCAAACATTAAAGTCTTATTCAAGAATGACTTTTGACTATCCTTACCACAAGGCAATTTCAGTTCATGCAAAGAATCAAGGTATGGAATACCCTATGATTTGTTGGAATTATGGACGTCCAGATGCTGATGGGAATTATTCAGACCGAGTAAAATTTGGTATGATTTCAGTGATTATTCATGAGGTAGGTCATAACTATTTTCCAATGATTGTAAACTCTGATGAGCGTCAGTGG
>CAZBCH010000107.1:0-5633 GCA_964490235.1 uncultured Flavobacteriaceae bacterium
AAACCCTGCCTGAGCTGCTCTCGCTCGCTCTGCTAACGTTCCTTGAGGAATAAGCTCAACGTCTAGTTCCCCAGAAAGCATCTGACGTTCAAATTCTTCATTTTCACCAACATAAGAAGATATCATTTTTTTTATCTGCTTACCTTGAAGCAATAGCCCTAATCCAAAATCATCAACACCTGCATTGTTAGAAATACAAGTCAAATTTTTAACTCCGGTTTTTACAAGTTGTGCGATACTATTTTCAGGAATTCCAGAAAGTCCAAAACCGCCTACCATCAAAGTCATATCGCTTTTAACGCCTTCCAGCGCTTCTTCTACGCCTTTTACCGTTCTATTGATCATAATTACATTTATTTGGTTTAAAAATACGTAATTTATCAAGCATTATAAATGCTTATCCATAACAAAAAGTGCTATAATTTATTAAATTGCTACTTCAGTTTGCTATAAATATCAAGAACAAAATCTAAATGTCCTTTAAACCACTTATCGATCCTAAATACGGCAAAAACGAATACTTCCCTATCGATCTGTCAGTTAATAATCCTTTTTGGGATGTAAATGATGTTAGTGATATCACAGTTTTTGAAAAATACCTAAACAAAAAGCGTGAGAAAACAGGTAAATACGTAGCTCATGGTGGTTATTTAGAACAACGTGCATTATATAAAAAATCGGCTAGATTCCAGGCTGGGATTGTTAGAGATGTGCATATGGGAATTGATTTATGGGCGCCAGCTGGAACAACAGTTCATGCTTTTATGGATGGAACAGTTCACAGTTTTGCAAATAATGATGATCAGGGAAACTATGGACCTACTTTAATTTTAGAACATGATTTTAAAGGTAAAAAGCTCTATACTCTTTATGGACACCTCGCTATAAATGATATGAATAAATGGACTGTAGGATCTCGCTTTCGCGAAAGCGAGAAAATAGCAACCCTAGGAACACCAGAAGAAAATGGTGGTTATAGCCCACATCTTCATTTTCAAATCATGACTGATATGGGTACTTATAAAGGAGATTTTCCAGGTGTTGCTGCACAAGAAGAATTACTGCATTATGAACCGCTTATTTTGAATCCTAACCCTTTGATTTTTTAAAATATATCTCGTTTTAGAAAATCATAATGGGGATTCACAAGAAAGCTTCTAGAGTAAGCTTTCAATTTTCCTATATTTACCGACCGATTCAACCTATTTTTTATGAAAAAAAGAGTTCTCATTACAGGCGCTGCTGGATTTTTAGGATCACACCTTTGTGACCGTTTTATTAAAGAAGGCTACTGCGTTGTAGGTATGGATAACCTTATTACTGGCGATCTTAAAAATATAGAACATCTTTTCCCTCATGAAGATTTTGAATTCTATAACCACGACGTTTCTAATTATGTGCATGTGGCTGGAAAGTTGGATTATATTTTACACTTTGCAAGCCCTGCTAGCCCTATAGATTATTTAAAAATTCCTATTCAAACTTTAAAGGTAGGTTCTTTAGGAACGCATAATTTGTTAGGTCTAGCCATGGCAAAAAAAGCACGTTTGCTTATTGCTTCTACTAGTGAAATTTATGGAGATCCACTAGTACATCCTCAAGACGAATCTTATTATGGAAATGTAAATACCATAGGTCCTAGAGGTGTTTATGACGAGGCAAAACGTTTTCAAGAATCCATGACCATGGCTTACCATAGGTTTCATGGTTTAGAAACTAGAATCGTACGTATTTTTAATACCTATGGACCGAGAATGCGACTCAATGACGGTCGTGTGATTCCTGCATTTATGGGACAAGCATTAAGAGGTGAAGACATCACTGTTTTTGGAGATGGGACGCAAACAAGATCTTTTTGTTATGTAGATGATCAAATAGAGGGAATTTACAAGTTGTTATTAAGCGATTATTCTGATCCAGTAAACATAGGGAACCCTAATGAAATCACGATAGGTGATTTTGCCGAAGAAATAATAGCACTCACAGGAACAGACCAAAAAGTCGTTTATAAAGATTTACCACAAGATGATCCTTTAAAAAGACGTCCAGATATAAGTCTAGCAAAGAAAGTGTTAGATTGGGAACCTAAAGTAAGCCGTGAAGAAGGAATGAGAATAACCTTTGAATACTTCAAATCGTTATCAAAAGAAGAATTAAACAAGCGTGACCACAAAGACTTTACCAAACATATCCGCAGATAGTATAGCCTATCGCAACGGCCGTTTTTCTGGTTTCATTACTCCTATTTCCTATATTTTGGACTTAGGCTTAATAATTATAGCCGCATCCTTTTTCTTTAAAGAAAGCTTTGATTTACTTACTTATAGTATTTTTATAGGTATTTGCTGGGTAATTGTATCTATGCAGCTGGACTTTTATAAAATACGTAGAAATACAAAGTTCACTACACTATTGATGCGTCTTGCAAAGCAATCTGTATTTTTTGCCTTTGTAGTATTTGCATTTTTTGGTTATTACTATGAACTCAATAGAGAGTCCACCTTTATTTTTAATTACATAGCAGCGACAATAGCAGGGATTTCTCTACTTAAAATTGGTTTGTTTTTTATTCTTAAAAATTATAGAAGTACACTAGGCGGTAACTTTAGAAATGTTGCTATTCTAGGTGTGAATGAAGAAACGGAACAACTTCATAATTTTTTTGAAACGCACACTGACTATGGGTATCGATCTAAAAAAGTCATTGATGTGCATTCAAGAAACTTTACACTCGCCTATTTCCAAAAATGGGTTATTGATAATAAAATCGATGAGATTTTTTGCTCTGTAAAAGAATTAGATAATGAACAGCTTCTAGAATTAACAGACTTTGCAGATAATAATTTGAGAACACTCAAATTCATTCCAGACACTGAAGCGGTACTATCGCAACAATTGCATTGTGATTATTATGGGCTTACACCTGTGTTGTCCCTACGAGAGATACCTCTTGATGATCTGGCAAATAAGATCACAAAAAGAGTTTTTGATATTGCGTTTTCTTTATTTGTTATTGTAGGAGTTATGTCATGGCTTACACCTATAGTTGCTCTAGTGATAAAATTAGAATCTAAGGGACCTGTTTTCTTTAAGCAAGCCCGTAATGGGTTAGACTACAAGGAGTTTATTTGCTATAAATTTAGATCTATGGTACCTAACAAAACCGCTCATTTACATCAGGTAAGGCGTGGTGATCATAGAATAACTAAAATAGGTAGGTTTTTACGTAAAACAAGTATAGACGAGTTACCACAATTTTTCAATGTTTTGCTAGGAGATATGAGCGTGGTAGGTCCACGACCACACATGGTAAGTCATACTCACATGTATGCAGAGCGTATAGATAAATTTATGGTACGACATTTCGTTAAACCTGGTATTACAGGACTCGCACAGGTAAGCGGTTATCGAGGCGAGGTAGAAACTGAAGAAGACATAAAAGGACGTGTGCGCAATGATATTTATTATATAGAAAACTGGAATATCGCCCAAGACATTGCGATTATCTTTAAAACTGTAGCAAACGTTTTTAAAGGTGAAGAAAAAGCATACTAATGGAGCTCGTTTCTATCATCATGCCTACGTACAACAGCGTTGCAACGGTTAAGGAGTCGCTTGATAGCATTTTATCTCAAACTTATAGACCTCTAGAAATCATTATCATAGACGATTGCAGTGATGATGATAGTTACGCTTTCGCGAAAGCGTACGCATCAAAAAACGCTTCTACTGAAGTAAGTTTTATCACTTTAAAAAACACCATGAATTGTGGAGCGGGAATTACTCGTAACAAAGGGTTAGAAGCTGCAGCTGGCACCTATATTTCATTTCTAGATGCAGATGATTTATGGAAACCTCATAAACTAGAGTTACAAATTGAGGCTATGAAATCTAGCCAGGCATTAGCCTGTTATGGTGCTTATGAAATTTTTAAATCAACACCTGATCAACCAGAACTAGTCCATAAAGTTTTTGAGAAACTCACTTATAGAAAGCTTCTCAAAAGTAATTATATAGGTAATCTTACAGGAATTTATAATGCCGCTGTAATAGGAAAAATAGCTATTCCTAGTTTGCGTAAAAGGCAAGACTGGGCAATGTGGCTAGATGTATTAAAAAAAGCTGGTTTTGCAGTAGGAATTCAAGAACCAATAGCTAGCTATAGATTGAGTGATGGATTATCTGCAAATAAATTGGATTTGATCAAGTATAATTATGCGGTTTATAGAACTCATTTAGGATATTCAGCAATAAAAAGTATGATATTGATGATGCGCTTTTTTTATGAGCAATTTTTTGTGAAAAATAGAATGAAGGTAGATCTATAATTGTTGAAACTCATAATAATTTTAATTCACCTCACTAATAAATTGTTTCAACTTCCCACGCTTGCTTCTATCGAGAACTTTTACTCTTGTAAAAACCACTGATAAATCAGGTTCTAAATACTCATCCATCGCGTTTTGAACACTATTCTTAAGACGCTCATCCATCTCAGTACTACTCACATACTGAATCTCAAAAAGAGACGGCTTTCTTTGAACCACGACAAATTCTAAAATATCTATTTCATCCTTAATTACCGTTTTCGTTACATAGTAAAAAGTTAAACCAGGAACTATTTTACCACTAGGCAAACGAGCAACATCACTTGTCCTTCCTTGAAGCTCCTTTAGGATTCTAGTGCCATTTTCTAGGGTTTCAAGACTTCCTAAATCACCTATTTCATAACGTATCATAGGATGCGCTTTATTGTATAAATCAGTTATTAAAATGCGTCCCACTACTCCATCTCGCAGTGGTTGATTATTATCATCTACAACTTCAATAAAAAGGTTTTGTTGATTCACCTCAAACTCTCCATTGCAATTTTGCATAGCGATCAGTCCTACCTCACTAGCTCCGTATTCATTAACAACTGGTATTCCTAGCCATTCTTCAAGAAGTAATCTGTCGTCTGGAAAAAGCATCTCGCTAGTAACGATACATATCTTTAGTGACGGGCAAATACTCTTAAGAACCAAATTCTTGCGCTTGCAATAATTTGCTAGCAGTACTATACTACTAGTATAACCATTGATATAATTAAACTTGCTTTTTCTAAACTGGTTTACAAAACGCTCTAGAACCTCATCATTCATATTAAAAATGGGAAAACGCATGCGATAACTAACAAAGTCTTTTGCCAGCTCCATATACTTTCCTTTTCCACTTAATGGTACACCATAAAATCGAGCTTGCAATGAAGTATTTAGATTAATACCGTGCTGCTCATAAGCCCTATGAAAAGCCGCCCAAGTCATAGCGTGAGCATATTTATCTTTTGCAAACGTAAATGGATGACCACTTGAGCCACTAGTTTTACCTTTAAAAACATTTTTTAAAGTAAAGCCTTTGCCTAATCGCTTGTATAAAGGTTGTTGAAGATCCTTTTTGGAAAGAATAGGTAATTCATTCCATCTAGCATTTTTATTCTCAACAAATGCGTTGTAAAAATGATTGTGTGTAAGATGATATTTCACAATTGCTTGTTTGCGATCTTCAATGTCTTCTGTGGTACTTGACTTCAGACCTGAAAATTCCTTTAGTGCTTTATCGATCTTAAAACCTTGTAATTTTAATATGTTGTCAAA
>CAZBCH010000108.1:0-3992 GCA_964490235.1 uncultured Flavobacteriaceae bacterium
AGTACAAAAGTAAATTATTTGCAATAAAAATTAAGCTTTAACGCTTTAATATGATTGACTACTTTTGCTACTATGAAAAAACTGCTTTACCTTATATTCCCTATAGTTTTAATAGGCTGTGACGATGGAGACATCATTACAAACGACTTTGATTTTGAAGACAGCGCGGTAGAAGCTTGTGATCGCATAGCTGGTACAGGAGAAACATTTAACTACGTTTTTTATAAAAATCAGAATACTAATTTTGAAAGTCTGGCACTTCAATTTAACACTAGCGATGATATTCTTAATACAGTAGGTACCTATGGGCCATTCTCCATAAGTAGCACTAGCTTTAATTCATTTGAATACAGGAAATTTGATGCCTCGCCAGGTGATGACTATTACTGTAACAGTATTCCTCCTAGCTCGCCACGTGTCACTGAGGTTTATAATGCTATAGCAGGAGACATTTATATAGAAACTAGAGTACGTAGTGATGATGATAATGATGGAATACCATCCACTGAAGAAGGTGCTGTTTTTATAGATGGAATTATCAATGAACAAGCTAGTCAAGATACTGATGAAGACGGTATTCCTGATTATTTAGATATAGATGATGATGGTGACAATGTAATAACAAGACAAGAAGGCGTTGTTCTAGACAGCGATGGGAATATTGATATTACAGCTAGCCTAGATACTGATGGCGATGGTATTCTTGATTATCTAGATGAAGATGACGATCAAGATGGGACCTTAACAAGAAATGAATCTATAGATGGAGACATTGACCCTACAAATGATTTTGCATTAACTGCAAATATTCCAAACTTTAGAAATCCTATGATAAATACTGAAGCAAGTCCTTTAATAACTGAATATATACCACATACCATTGAGCGTACCATAGAATTAAATATTACTCTGGAAAGGCTCAATTTACAAAATGAAACAGAAGAAATAGTTTTTAACAGTACTTACGTTTTTGGAGAATTTATAAGAGATGTAGAATTATTAACCTGTACACCAGTTTTTAATCCACCTGCAGGTTCTGACGAATGCGTATTTCAGTAGCACCACGACCATATTTTTGATAATCAGCGTCATAAAATTCAATTTGCATGTATCGTTGAAATAAATATTGTAACTCTTCCTTAAGAACACCTTGTCCTATGCCGTGAATAAAAACCAATTTAGGAATACGATTTTCAATGGCCCATTCTATCTTATGTCGAGCTGTTTCTATTTGTAAATTAAGTTTATCATATGCATCCATTCCTTGCTCTGATTTTACCAATTGATGAATATGTAAATCAATTTCCACAGCTGGAATAAATGCTGCTTTCTTTCGGGAAACGCTGCGTTTTTTAGATTTTTTAGGAGCTGGTTCTTCTTTGATAATTATTTTGGATACAGGAAAGGATTGGTCTATGATCAATTGATTTTGATGATAGGATATTTCAATGCCATCGTCGGTGATGATAGTTATTTGATCCGCTTTCGCGAAAGCTACAACACCACCAAAATCGTCGTCTAAAACAAGAACTCGATCTCCTTTTTTAAAATGGGTCATTTACTCCTCTTCTTCTGATAAATGATCATCTTTATGCGCCGCCCAGTGGCTGCTCGCGCGATAAGCACCGAACATCATCAATACTAATCCTACAATTTGAAACCAAATATTTGCATTAGTATCTACAAGCGCGTAAAGTAAAAATCCTGCCCCTATCACAATTATAAAACCGTTGAAAAGCTGTCTGGTGTTGTTCTTAATCGGCATTATTTATAGTTCATCTATTAGTTGTAGCAAATCTATAAACTTTTAGATAGGATTATAAATAATAGGTTCTTAAAATTATATTTTTGTGTAGGTAATTATTGAAATTATGAAAAATTTTATTTATATAAGTCTTTTGTTTCTTACTGCAAACGTGGCAAATGCGCAATTGAATGTTGTAGGAGATAATTTTATCTTTTCTAAAGGAACAGACATCTTTGTTAAAGAAGAGGTCAATCTGGTTAATGCAGAATCAAGGATCTTTTTAAGAGGAGAGGCACAACTTATGCAAGAAAGCAATGTCCCTAATGAAGGTGAAGGAGTACTATCTATATTTCAAGAAGGAACAGCAAATGTTTTTAGTTACAACTACTGGTCTGCTCCTGTAAGTAATGAAACTACTGGAACAAATGGAAATGTAGGATTTGTAAATACACAGATTAAATATCCTACTATTGACACTATGTCTCCTCCGGTTGATGGTACCGACTTTACGATAACAGCTGAAGATTCTGAAATCCTAGCATATGGGGTAAGAAACGGTCGCAGTGATGATGGAGATATTGATGGAATGGATAAATTACAAATAGCTGGTAGATGGTTATGGACGTACGACAGTGGCGGTAATCCGGCAACAGGCTATGCTGGATGGACAAATTTTAACGGTTCTCAAACTGTAAGATCTGGATACGGATTTACTATGAAAGGAGTGAACGAAATTTCTGGAGGATCTCCAAATTTTGAAACTTTTAATGGTGTTGAAGGGCAGCGATATGACTTTAGAGGTAGACCTAATAATGGAACCATTCAAGTAGGTGTAGGTAATGACAACGGTACTCTTGCCGGAAATCCATATCCTAGCGCACTGGATTTGAAAAAGTTCCTTGAAGAGAATGCTGAAGATAATGGTCCTGGCACTGTGTTGATGGATCCATGGGTTGAGTTTTGGGAGTCTCAAGAAGAAGGGTCTCATCTTTTAACAAGTTATTTAGGTGGTTATGCACGTTACGTACCTCTAGGCTTTACTCCTGGTAGTAATGATGGTTATGCTAATAATGGTACTTATCAAGATCCCGTTTTTAGAAGAACAAACAATGATGGAACGATCAATACAAGTACTAGAACTACAAATTTATTAGGTCCGCCTACACCGCCCGCAGATGATGCTAGCTTTGTAGACAACGGTTTAATGGACGGTAGAAGAAGATATGCAGCAGTAGGACAAGGGTTCTTCATTTCTCGTACAAATACTGATGTGCCGTTTACATCTACTTCATTTGAGCAAGATGCAACACCTAACATATCTGACGGAGTAGTATTGCCAGGAGGACAAACTGGGGAATTAATTACATTTAATAACTCAATGCGTGTATTCCAAAGAGAAAATGGCTTAGAATCTTTCTTTAAGGCAGCTCCTGGTGTAACTGATCCACAAAGTGCTATAGTTGCTAGTCAAGTTCCAAAAATGATCATTAATGTTATACCTGAGGCTCTATATGTAAGACCTCTGAATTTTATTTTTGATGACAGTACATCACAGGCATATGATTTTGCTTGGGAAAGCCCAATATCTGGTAGAATAGATACTGATGCTTACATAAAAATAGGAACAGAAGGTGAATACGGCCTATCATCTCAAGCCTTTGATGAAAATATGGCTATTCCTATCGGTGTAGAAGTATCATCTTCAAATACCGCGCCTATTGACGTTGAGTTTGAATTAGCGTTTCTTATCAACTTTAATCCTAACGATGTATTTCTTCACGATAAACAAACAGGTACGTATCACGATTTAAAAGCAGGTAATAAAACTTTATTATTAGCCGCTGGACATTACACAGACCGTTTTGAGATTACATTTAAAGATACTTCTAGTACTTTAAGTAACGAAATCCTAGATGAAGTAACTTTTGATATATTTCAAAACAACAACACGCAAGAACTTACAGTTTTAAATCCTAATCAAGAAAAGGTAGCAAATATCGCGCTATTTGATCTTGCTGGAAGAGAAGTGTTATCTGATAAACCAGCAAATACGCAATCTAGCTATACTTTTGATACTGCATCGTTATCTAGTGCGATTTATATTGCAAAGGTTACAACTACAGACAATAAAGAGAAATCTGTTAAAGTGAGTATCTCTAATTAGTATGAACACACTTCTCGTAGATGATAGCTGGATGCTACCTTGTATGAGTAAACAATTAACGGGAATGGACTGTCCTGGATG
>CAZBCH010000109.1:0-5478 GCA_964490235.1 uncultured Flavobacteriaceae bacterium
GCGATCTCATCAGCTTCAAGAGTGATTCTCGCATCAGAAAATAACATGAAATGATGTATCAAAGTCTTAGCAGCTTCTGTTAATGCATGCTTAGGATGTATACTACCGTCAGTGATAATCTCAAATACCAACTTTTCAAAATCGGTTTTTTGTTCAACACGATAGTTTTCAATACTATATTTTACATTTTTTATAGGTGTAAATATAGAGTCAATAGCTATCGTTCCGATTGCAGCATTGGTATTCTTATTTTCCTCTGCAGGAACATAACCTCTACCTTTTTCAATAGTAAGCTCTAAATTGAAACTAACATTACTTTCAGTATTACAAATGACCATTTCTGGATTCAAAACTTGAAAGCCTGAAATATGCTTTTGCATATCGCCGGCAGTAAACTGATCCTTACCTGAGAAAGAAACGTTGACTACCTCGCTATCTACTTCATCAATTTGTCTTCTAAAACGTACCTGTTTGAAATTTAAAATAATTTCAGTAACATCCTCAACGACACCTTCAATAGTGGAAAATTCATGATCCACACCTTCAATGCGGATAGAAGTGATTGCAAAGCCTTCTAAAGAAGATAATAATACCCTTCTAAGTGCATTACCAACTGTAAGTCCATATCCTGGCTCTAATGGTCTGAATTCGAATTTACCTTCAAAATCAGTAGAATCAATCATGATTACTTTATCCGGCTTTTGGAAATTTAATATTGCCATAAGATTATAAAATGAGTTGGTTATTATTTAGAGTACAATTCAACGATTAATTGCTCCTTAATATTTTCTGGTATTTGTATACGTTCTGGTACAGATACAAAAGTACCTTTCATTGAAGCTTTGTTGAATGTAATGAAATCATAAACTTTATCATTACTAGATAAAGCATCATCGATTGCTGTTAAAGATTTTGATTTCTCACGAACAGCTACCTCGTCACCTGCTTGTAACTGATAAGAAGGTATATTTACCAATTGACCATTAACAGTGATGTGTCTATGCGAGACTAATTGTCTAGCACCACGTCTAGTTCTTGCAATACCCATTCGATAAACTACGTTATCCAGACGAGACTCACATAACTGAAGTAAAACTTCACCA
The DNA here is from genome assembly GCA_964490235.1 of uncultured Flavobacteriaceae bacterium. GTDB lineage: Bacteria > Bacteroidota > Bacteroidia > Flavobacteriales > Flavobacteriaceae > Nonlabens. The sequence continues at coordinate 1,104 of CAZBCH010000109.1, forward strand.
GTAATACCAGTACTACGTACAGCCTTTTCAAACATCAATCTGAATTGTTTTTCCAATACACCGTAAGTATATTTCGCCTTTTGCTTTTCTTTTAACTGAACAGCGTATTCAGATTCTTTTCCACGTCGCCTTGCGTTACCGTGCATCCCTGGAGGATAATTTTTTTTCTCCAAAGCTTTACTAGGGCCAAAAATTGGTTCTCTAAATCTACGAGCAATTTTTGCCTTAGGACCTCTATATCTTGCCATTTTTTTTTGATTTTAGTAAGTGATGTACTATGAATTCAGGTCAATATCCTTCAATAGCCTTTTAATCACTAGATATTATTAAAAATTATTAAACTCTTCTTCTTTTAGGTGGGCGACAACCATTATGAGGTAATGGAGTAACATCTACAATTTCAGTAACTTCAATACCAGAATTGTGAATCGATCTTATCGCACTTTCACGACCATTTCCAGGACCTTTAACATAAGCTTTAACCTTACGCAAACCAGCCTCATGAGCTACTTTAGAACAATCTTCAGCAGCAAGTTGAGCCGCATACGGTGTATTCTTTTTAGAACCACGGAAACCCATTTTTCCCGCAGACGACCAAGAAATAACCTCACCCTTCTTATTTGTTAGTGAAATCAATATATTATTGAATGATGAAGAAATATGCGCTTCTCCTATACTATCAACAATTACTTTGCGCTTTTTAGCTACAGTTTTAGACTTTGCCATATTAAATATTATTTAGTTGCTTTCTTTTTATTAGCAACAGTCTTACGCTTTCCTTTACGAGTTCTTGAATTATTCTTGGTACGTTGACCTCTTAACGGAAGACCAGATCTGTGACGAATACCACGGTAACAACCTATATTCATTAAACGCTTAATGTTTAATTGAGTTTCAGATCTTAACTCACCTTCAATTGTGAATTCACCGACAGCTGCACGAATTTTTCCGATCTCATCATCATCCCACTCGTTTACTTTCTTATCAACACTAACATCGCAAGAAATCAAAACGTCTTTGGCACGATTTCTACCGATACCATAGATGTATGTTAATGCTATCTCTCCTCGTTTATTTTTTGGGATATCTACCCCTGCAATTCTAGCCATAGCTTAACCTTGTCTTTGTTTAAATTTAGGATTCTTTTTGTTGATTACATATAAACGTCCCTTACGACGTACAATCTTGCAATCCGCACTTCTTTTTTTAATTGATGCTCTTACTTTCATATCAGTATCTATAAGTGATCCTTGCTTTTGTTAAATCGTAAGGACTCATTTCTAATTTTACTTTATCACCAGGTAATAATTTTATATAGTGCATACGCATCTTAGCTGAAATATGCGCAGTCACACCATGACCATTTTCTAACTCCACTCTGAACATGGCATTAGATAAAGCCTCTATGATAGAACCATCTTGTTCAATTGCCGATTGTTTTGCCATTATGCTACCGCTTTTCTATTTTTTCCTGTCTTAATTAAACCATCATAATGACGATTCAATAAGTATGAGTTTATTTGTTGCATTGTATCAATAGCAACTCCAACCATAATTAATAAGGAAGTCCCTCCATAAAACAACGCCCAAGATTGTTGAACACCGATAAGCGATATTAAAGCTGGAAATATTGCTACTGCTGCAAGAAACAACGATCCTGGTAAAGTTATCTGTGACATTATACGGTCTAAATACTCCGAAGTCTCCGTACCAGGTCTAATTCCAGGAATAAAGCCACCATTGCGCTTTAAATCATCTGCCATCTTGTTAGTAGGTACCGTTATTGCAGTATAAAAATATGTAAATATGATAATCAATAATGCAAACGTCAAATTATACCAGAATCCAAAAATATCTGTGTAAGCACTAGCTATTGATTTGGCCCATGACGCATCAAGTTGACCTAATGCTGAAGGCACAAACATAATAGCTTGAGCAAAAATTATAGGCATCACACCAGAGGCATTAAGTTTTAAAGGAATATATTGACGTGATCCAAAGGCATTTTTTTCGTAACCACCAGAAGCAGATCTACGAGCATACTGAACAGGTATCTTTCTAACACCCATCACCAACATTACACAAGCTGCGATAATAAGAAGCCAAATAACAACTTCTACAATAATTAAAAACCATCCTCCAACACCATCTACTCTAGAGGTTATTTCTTGAATAAATGCTTGTGGTAAAGTAGCTATTATCCCTACCATAATCAATAAGGAAATACCGTTTCCTATACCTTTATCAGTGATTTTCTCACCTAACCACATAGCAAAGACACAACCAGTTACAAGAATTATAGTACTTAAAACTAAGAACAAAGTTTGTTGGTCCTGCATCATGAACGCAGACTCAGGTACACCAAGAGATGTTAAAGATAACATATAACTAGGGGCTTGTATAAGACATATACCTATAGTAAGCCATCTAGTAATTTGATTAATTTTTTTACGGCCAGACTCACCTTCCTTTTGCAATTTCTGCAAATAAGGTATAGCAATACCCATTAGCTGAACGACAATACTAGCAGATATGTAAGGCATAATACCAAGTGCAAATACTGATGCTTTCGCGAAAGCGCCTCCAGTAAAAGCATTTAAGATACCACCAATTCCATCTTTGAAATTAGATGCTAACCCTACTAACTGAGTTGAATCAATACCAGGTAATGTGATCTGAGCACCAAAACGATAAACCAATAATAAACTTAAAGTCATTAAGATACGATCTCGCAGCTCTTCAATTTTCCAGATATTTCTTAAATTATCAACTAACTTCATAGTAAATTGTTAAACTGTTGTAGCTTGACCACCAGCTTTCTCTATTGCAGAAAGAGCCGTTTTAGTAAATTTATGAGCTTCAATTTTAACTGACGAATTCAACTCACCTCTACCTAATATCTTAACCAAATCATTCTTATTAATCAACCTTTCTGAAACAAGATCCGATACTGTAATTGTTTCAGAAAACCTACCTTCTTCCAGATAAGCTTGGATGACATCCAGATTAATACCCTTATACTCTTTACGATTAATATTTGTAAAACCAAATTTAGGGACTCTACGTTGAAGTGGCATTTGACCACCTTCAAAACCAACCTTTTTAGAATAACCAGATCTAGACTTAGCTCCTTTGTGGCCACGAGTAGCTGTACCACCTTTACCTGAACCTTGACCTCTACCAATAATCTTAGCTGATTTCTTAACAGAACCTTCTGCCGGATTTAATTTATGTAAACTCATTTTAGTATTTTTTAAGCTTCTTCGACAGAAACTAAATGTTGTACTTTAGAAATCATACCTTGAATAACTAGATTATCATCATGTTCTACAATCTGATTCATCTTACGTAATCCTAAAGACTCTAATGTTTTCTTTTGTCTAGCTGTGCGATTGATTGCACTACGTATCTTTTTAACTCTTAATTTTCCCATTACCTAAATTTAACCGTTAAAAACTTTATCCAAAGAAATTCCACGTTGTTTAGCAACCATTTCGGCACTTCTTAGTTGTAACAATGCATCAAAAGTCGCCTTAACCACATTATGCGGATTAGAAGAACCCTGATTCTTACTTAATACATCATGAACACCTACAGCTTCTAAAACAGCACGTATAGCACCACCAGCGATCACCCCAGTACCCTCAGAAGCAGGCATAAGAAGAACTCGTGCTCCTCCAAATTTACCCTTCTGCTCATGTGGTATTGTTCCTTTCATAAGCGGAATACGAACAAGGTTTTTCTTTGCATCCTCTACAGATTTTGCAATTGCCTCTGACACTTCCTTAGATTTACCAAGACCATGACCGACAACACCATTTTCATCACCAACCACCACGATTGCTGAAAAACCAAAAGCACGTCCTCCTTTAGTTACTTTAGTAACACGTTGAACACCCACTAAACGATCCTTAAGATCTAGACCACCAGGCTTAACAGTTTCTACGTTTTTATATTTTTGATACATTATCTTAAATGTTTCTGATTAAAAATTAAGTCCTCCATCTCTAGCTCCCTGAGCTAGTGAAAGAACACGTCCATGATACAAATATCCTCCTCTATCAAAAGAAACAGTTTCTATACCAGATTCTTTTGCCTTTTGAGCAATAATCTTACCTACCTCAATAGCAGCTTCAGACTTAGAAAGAGATGACTCTAACTCCCTTGACGAAGCGGAAACTAAAGTAACACCTTTTTCGTCATTAATTATTTGAGCATAAATTTCTTTATTACTTCTGAAAACCGATAACCTTGGACGAGATTCTGTACCAACGATCGTTTTGCGAATGCGTTTGCGAATTTTACTTCGTCTTGCGGATTTTGAAAATGCCATAATATATTTAAATTAAGCCGACTTACCAGCTTTTCTACGAAT
>CAZBCH010000110.1:0-9243 GCA_964490235.1 uncultured Flavobacteriaceae bacterium
AACTGCACAAGAAGTAAACAAGCTCCGTCAAATGACCGGAGCTGGTATGATGGATTGTAAAAAGGCTTTGGTAGAAGCTGAAGGCGATTTCGACAAAGCCATCGAAATTCTTAGAAAAAAAGGTCAAAAAGTAGCTGCAAAGCGTGCTGACCGTGACTCTTCTGAAGGTGTTGTTGTTGCTAATATTAATGACTCTAACACTAGAGGAATTCTTTTATCACTTAACTGTGAAACAGACTTTGTTGCAAAAAACGACTCTTATGTAGAGCTTGCTAACAAAATTGCTGACGTTGCTTTTAACTGTAATTCTAAAGAAGAAGTGCTTGCTGCACAAATAGATGGAATGACGGTTGAAGAAAAGCTTATCGAGCAAACTGGTGTGATAGGCGAGAAAATAGAAATAGGTGGTTTTGAGGCTTTTGAAGCTCCGTTTGTAGGTGGTTATGTACACGGTAATAAAATTGGTGCTTTAACTGGTCTTTCTACTAATAGCGATCATGCTGAAGAAGTTGCAAAATCAGTATCTATGCAAGTAGCTTCTATGGGAGCAACAACTTTATCTTATAAAGATTTTGATCCTGCATTTGTACAATCTGAAACTGAATCTCGTATCGCTGCTATTGAAAAAGATAATATTGAACGTGGCCGTTTAGGTAAAAACCTTTTAAACGTGCCTCAATTTATCTCTAGATCTCAATTGACTGATGAAGCTCTTGCAACTGCAAAAGCAAATTATGAAGCTGAATTGAAAGAAGAAGGTAAACCAGAAGCAATATGGGATAGAATTATCCCTGGTAAGATTGAAAGATTTATTGCTGACAATACTTCTCTTGATAAAGAACAAGCATTATTAGATCAAGATTACATTATGGACGACAAGAAAACTGTTGCTCAATACGTGGAATCTAAAGGAGCTGATGTTGTAGGTTTCAAAAGAGTATCTATTGCTTAATTGATAATCTTATCAAATATATAAATCCGATTTAGTCTGGTACTAAATCGGATTTTTTTATTCCTGAAACCCTATTTCTTCTATAGGATCCCAAAACCGTTCTTTAAAGTTTTTGATTTGATCGTCTTCAATTATCAACCCTTCACTTTCTAATAATTGCTGCATCAAATTAGTGCCAGGAAAGTGATGTTTACCAGTTAACACGCCGTTACGATTAACCACCCTATGCGCAGGAACATCTGGATCGCTATGAGAAACATTCATCGCATAACCTACAGTTCTACTGCTTTTAGGTGTTCCTAACACATTTGCTATAGCACCATAACTAGTTACTCTACCATGAGGAATTTGTTTTACAACTTCATAAACTCGCAAGTAAAAATCTTTATTACTCATCCATAAATTCTATAAATCGTGAATACAGCAATAAATAAAGTAAGTCCGCCTAAAACATAATTAATTTTACGTGCAAAGGTATTGCTATCAAAACCAAATTTCTTTACGTATTTAATGTATGCTAATAACATTAAGAATGTACCTAGCGCTGCTCCAATTATAAATAAATGAGCCATGGGATAAGTGAACTTGAATAAACCACGACTAGCTAGAAAAGAACTGAACCCTATATAGAAAGGAATAGGAAATATATTAAGTACTGATAAAATAATACCTTGACCGAATAACTTTATTGGTGATTTGTCAATCTTTTTTACTTCTGGACTACCTGTATCAAGCATCGCTCTTATAAAAAAGAATATAGATAAGCCTATAAAAGCAATAGCCGCAAATTGCTCTAGCATTAATAAGGTCTCTGGATTATCATTCAATAATTTTGAAAAAAACACTCCTACATAAACCTGACCAATCACCACAATTGACGCCCCTAAAGCAAACATGATTGCCGCCTTTCTGGTTTGTTTTACACTTATTTTAGCAGCCGTTAAGTTTAAAAGCCCTGGAGGTATAACTCCAACAAAACCTATAACCAAGCCAAAAAACAAATGCAATACTATACTCATTACTTCAATCTAAACTTAATGTAAGTGATCGCCTTACCAGTATCAAGATACTGCTTTTCATAAAAAGTCTGTGTTCCTGTAACTTCTTCCGGAGATTCTGTATTAGAATATATATCGTGATGAGAATAAAGTATCTCTTCACCTCTGGCCTGTAGCAATCCCAACGTGTAACCATGCATAAACTCAGAATCGGTCTTTAAGTTTACCACACCTTCTGGTTGCAAAATGTGCTTATATTTTGCTAGAAAATCAGGATTTGTCATTCTATGCTTAGTACGCTTATATTTTATTTGAGGATCTGGAAAAGTGATCCAGATTTCTTGTATTTCCGCTTTCGCGAAAGCGTGATCTACTAACTCTATTTGAGTTCTCATAAAAGCTACATTATCTAGCCCTTCTTCAATCGCAGTTTTTGCACCGCGCCAAAAACGTGCTCCTTTTATATCAATACCTATGAAATTACGATCAGGATATTTACGTGCCAATGCGACCGTATATTCTCCTTTTCCACAACCTAATTCTAGAGTGATAGGCTTATCATTACCAAAAAAAGAATTCCAGTTACCTTGATATTTAAATCCCGTAATTACCTCTTCTCTTGTAGGCTGAATAACGTTTTTAAAAGTTTCATTTTCGTGAAATCGTTTGAGTTTATTTTTACTTCCCAATACAATTATTTAAAGATTACTTAATGACTACAAATATACCTGATTACAAAGTCATTGTATATTTACCTTGTGCAAAATTCTAAAAACATTTTAATCGCACCCTTAAATTGGGGACTAGGCCATGCCACTAGGTGCATTCCTATAATTAATGCATTACTTGATAATGGAGATAATCCTATAATTGCAAGCGATGGGCAAGCTCTTGCGTTATTAAAAAAAGAATTTCCTAAACAAACCTTTATCGAGCTTCCGTCCTATGATATTGAATATGCAAAGGAAGGAGAAAGTCTCAAGCTTAAAATGCTCAAAGACTCGCCTAAGATATGGATGGCCATAAGAAATGAGCACAAAGTGATCAATGAAATTATCCACAAACATAAATTAGAAGGCATTATTTCAGATAATCGATTAGGACTTTATAGTAATCTAGTGCCTTCTGTAATAATAACACATCAATTACAAGTTTTATCTGGAAAAACAACCTGGTTAAGTACTCAGTTGCACTTGCACTACATTAAAAAATATGACTATTGCTGGATTCCAGATATAAATGGAGCCGATAATTTAACAGGAAAATTATCTCATAACGATGATCATGATATAGAAAAGATATATTTAGGACCATTATCAAGATTTGAAAAAACAGACAACTATCAGAAAAAATATGATTTGATGGTATTACTCTCTGGTCCTGAACCTCAACGCAGCTTATTAGAAAAAAAACTAATTAAAGAGCTGAAAAAATTTTCTGGACAAGTACTTTTTATATCTGGTAAGGTTGAGGAAGAACAGAAAGTTTCAAAAAAAGGTTCTATAACATTTTATAATTACCTATCTACTAGTGGTCTTCAAAAGGCATTTAATCGTTGTGAAATGGTATTATGCAGGAGTGGATATACTACTATCATGGATTTGCAAAAGTTAGGTAAAAAAGCATTCTTTATTCCTACTCCTGGACAGTTTGAGCAAGAATATCTAGCAAAAATCCTTGAGCAAAAAAATTTAGTACCCTTTGCAACTCAAGAAAATTTTAAAATAGAAATGCTTGAAGATGTGCGACACTACAGAGGCTTATCCACAAATCAGTCCTCAATAACTTCAATATCTTCTATTTTAAAAGCTACTTTTTCAAGAGTAAATGAAAACTCAGAGCCTATTCCTAATTCACTATCCACATAAACTCGTTCTTTGTGCGCTTCAATAATATGCTTTACAATTGAAAGTCCTAAACCTGATCCACCTTCTTTACGAGAACCTGTCCTATCTACTCTAAAAAATCGCTCAAATAGCCTAGGTATAAACTCTTTCTTAATCCCTTCTCCATTATCTGTAACTCTTACGATAACTTTATTGTTTATCAGATCTTCTATCGCAACTTCTGTTGTACCGTTTTGTTTTCCGTACTTAATAGAATTTACAACAAGGTTAGCTACTACTTGTAAAATCCTCTCTTTATCTGCATGAACCATAATTTTATCTTCATACTTCATATCAAATACTAAAGAGATATTGTTCTTTGCAGCCTTCATCTCAAATTGATCAAAAACTTGCTGTACTAATTCAACAATATCAAAATCCTCTTTATCTAGACTCATATCACCTGCCTCTAGTCTAGTAATCATGTCCATATCTTTAACGATATACGTTAAACGATCTACACCTTTTTGAGCCCTTAACAAATACTTTTTACGAATGGCTTTATCCTTATGCGCACCATCTATTAAAGTGTCAATGTAACCTTGCACTGTAAACAAAGGCGTTTTTAACTCGTGAGAAATATTTCCCAGAAATTCTTTACGATAGTTTTCTCTAACCTTTAAGGTCTCTATTTCGGTCTTTTTATTTTGGGCAAATCGCGCAACTTGTTCTTTAAGCGTGCGCATATCTGTGGCTATCTCTTGGTCCTCAAAACTAGAGGATTCAATAAGAGAAACATCTTCATAAATACGCGCTATACGCCTGTAAATAAACCTCTTAACTCTATATTGTATTATTGAAAAACTCGCAATAAAGCTCATGAAAAATAGAGCGGCAAGCATAAAGTATGGAATATTGATTAACTCTATAAAACTTAAAATATAAAGAACAATCACTAACACTATAGAAATATAGATCGAAGATCTAAATGCAAACCGGTAACTGTTTTTTTGTGGCGGTTTTTTATTTGACATACTTATAACCTACACCTTTGACAGTCTTAAAACTATCATCTCCTAACTTCTCACGTAATTTTCTTATGTGAACATCTATAGTGCGGCCTCCCACGATGACCTCATTTCCCCACACAACATCTAAAATCTCTTCTCTTTTAAAAACCTTGCCTGGCTTAGTAGTAAGTAATGAGAGTAGTTCAAACTCTTTGCGAGGTAAAATCATTTCTTCTTTTTTATAAATGATTTTATATTGATCTCGATCGATAACAAGGTCTCCTAGCTTAGTAATATTACTAGTAGTAGGAGTTGTATTGTCTTTGCGCCTTAAAAGTGCCTTTACTTTTGAAACTAAAACTCTAGGCTTTACAGGTTTTGTAATGTAATCATCAGCTCCTGCATCAAACCCAGCAATCATGGAGTAATCTTCACCTCTTGCTGTTAAAAAAGTAATAACCGTATGTTCTAGATCACTTATACGTCTCATTTTTTCGCACGCTTCAATGCCGTCCATAACTGGCATCATAACATCTAAAATAATAAGATCTGGCTTTTTCTTTTTAGCTTTTTTAATGGCTTCTTCACCATTCTCAGCAGTATATACTTGATACCCTTCGTTTTTCAAGTTATAACTAACTATTTCTAGGATATCTGGCTCATCATCTACGAGTAAGATTTTAGCTTTGGCGTCTTTCATTTCTTCTTGCATATACTTAAAGTGCTAAGTTAGTAAGATAGTGGTACAACGATTTTAAATCCATGTTAGCTTTAGGTTAACTCAATGTTTTAAAAAATCTAAGTTAAGCAAATATTTTGTGTTGATCTCGCTTTTGCGAATATCAATAAAAAACCACTTGCATTTAAACATGTAAAACACTTTAAATCAGAGCTGTTAAACACTATGTTATCTTAGTATTAAATAAAGTTTTACAACCTCTCAAAATTTATTAATCCCTTATATTTGTAAAAAATCAAACACAATGAAACAAATTTACTTATCAATTTTATTTTTATTTACTGCTGCAATCAGTTTGAATGCACAAGTAATGTACTCAGAAGATTTTGACGTTACCAGTGTTGCCGACGGAAGTGGTGTTGAAGGATCTACAGGTAGTGTAATAGTAAACATAGGAGATTATCCTGCAATGGTAAACTGGACGTTAGACGCTAGTGCTGCTGATTTATCTGCGAGCTCTGACTGGGCAAAAACAGATGGTGGTCAATTTTCTTTCAGAGACACTGATGGTGATATTATTTGGGATTCAGAGTTAATCGATATTTCTGCAGCGACTGGAGCATTTAATTTTTCTGTAGATGCTTCTAATAACAACGGTGGTTTTGAGAACACAGATTACCTTGATATTTTATACTCTATCGACGGCGGTGCATTTGTATTAGTACAAGACTGGAATGGTTTAGGTGATACTACTCACACCTTTTTAGGAGAAAAGAATGGTACAGACTGGGATGGAAACGTTCCTGAAGTGGTAACGGTAAGTGGTCTTACAGGTTCTAGCACTTTACAAATAAGAGTTATCGGTAATGTTAATGCTGGTGGAGAACAGTTTTTCTTTGATAACGTTAATGTCTTTGAAGGTGTTCCTGCTCCTGCTTTATCTATTACAAGTCCTACAGCAAACGAAGTATTAGCTTCAGGCGATTTTAATGTATCGTTTTTAGTAAATAACTTTATGGTTGCACAAACAGGTGGTGATGGATATGTTCAATATTCACTAGACGGTGCTCCTGCTACAGATAAATTTGACACTACTGATATTTCTTTTACAGGAATAGCTTCTGGTCAACACAACATTACATTAGAATTAGTTGACAACACAGGAACTTCACTAACACCTTCAGTGGTACAAACAGTTAACTTTGAAGTTGCTGGAGCTATTCAAGTTCAAGATCTTGCAGCTTTAAGAGCTATCACTCTTCCTTCTACTGATGTAATCACAGTTGCTGGAGAAGTTTTTGTAACTCACACAGAGAGTTTTAGAAATCAAAAATGGATTCAAGATGCTACTGCTGGAGTTCTTATAGATGATAATGCTGGTATTATCACAACTGCAATTGTTAGAGGTGATGGTCTTACTGGTATTACTGGAACAATAAGTGAATTTAACGGATTGCTTCAATTTACTCCTACTGCAGATACTGGAGCTCCTACTTCAACTAACAATATGCCAGCACCGCAAGTGGTAACTCTTGCTATGCTTAACACAAATGCCGAGGATTATGAATCTGAATTAGTTCAGATAAATGGTGTTCTTTTTGACAACGCAGATGGTACTGTTGCTTTTGCAAATGGATCAGAAGAGCCAATATCTTTTGGAACTGACGTTTTCACACATAGATCTTTATTTAATGTAGATTACATCGGTCTTCCTTTACCTACTGCAGCGACTGATATAGTAGGATTTATTACAGAAAGAGCAAATGGTTACTCTGTTCAGGCTAGAGATCGTAGTGATGTATCAACTCTTTCAAATGAGTCTTTTGAAACTAGTACGTTTAAGATTTATCCTAACCCAGCAGCAGGAAATACAGTATACATTACAGCTTCAAATGGCGAGGCCGTTAATGTTACAATCTACTCTACTTTGGGTCAAAAAGTATTAGCTGCTAACTCTGTTACAAATGAGTTAAACATTAGCAACCTAGATTCTGGTATCTATATTGTTAGAATAACTCAAGGAAGCGCAGTACAAACACGCAAGTTAGTTATCAAATAATTGATAATTCTATCTTATAATACAAGGCGCCGCAATATAATTGCGGCGCTTTTTATTTATTTTTGTTTTAAATACATTTTTTGAGATTTCCAGTTTTTTCTATTAATTCATTTAAAGCTTTTGAAGAAACAGCTTTAGACATATATCGATTTCAATTAAAAGAGAACGAGATATATAAACAGTATTGTCATTTAATTAATAGAACGCAAGCAAAAACTATAGAACAAATACCGTTTTTACCTATCCAGTTTTTTAAAACGCACAATATAATAAGCGATAAAAATCCTGTTGAGATAACATTTACAAGTAGTGGAACAACCGGTAGTACCGTTTCAAAGCACCATGTGAGCAAACTGCATGTATACGATGCTAGTTTAGATTATAGCTTCTCACAGACATATGGTAATATTGAGGATTATGTTATTCTAGCTTTATTACCTCATTATCTAGATCGTAGTGGATCATCCCTAGTTTATATGGCTCAACGATGGATAAATCAATCTAAAAAACCGGAAAGCGGTTTTTACCTGAATAATTTAAAAGAGCTTTCTCAAGTTCTTGAAAACCTTCAAAAGTCAAAACAGAAAGTAATTCTAATAGGCGTTACTTTTGCACTCTTACAGCTTGCAGAAGATCATGCAATGCCTCTAGAAAACACCATTATTATAGAAACAGGAGGAATGAAAGGAATGCGTAAAGAGATTGTAAAACCAGAACTACATCAAATTCTTAGAACCGCGTTCCCTGAAGCAAGCATACAAAGTGAATACGGAATGACCGAATTACTTTCACAAGCATACGCAAAAGATGGTGTTAATTTCAGTACACCACCATGGATGAAAGTCTTAACCAGAGACACCAACGATCCTTTTTCCAAAGTAAACTATGGTAAAACAGGTGGAATTAATATTATCGATCTAGCAAATTACAATTCATGTTCCTTTATAGCCACTCAAGATTTAGGTAAATCTTTTGAAGATGGTACTTTTCAAGTTCTAGGAAGGTTTGATCACTCAGATATACGAGGTTGTAATTTGATGGCAGTTGATCAATAGTTCTAAGTAAGAAAATTTCAAATTAAAAAGACAACTTGTTTCCAAATTGTCTTCCTATTTAATCATTATTAAAATTACTATTTCAATACAACCAAGAAGTAGTTCTTCTTACCTCGCTGCAATAAGATCATATTACCAGCGATAACATCTTCTTCAGACACTATTTTAGTGTCATCGATTTTATTTTTATTGATGCTCAAACTATTTTCTTTTAAAGCTCTGCGCACCTCACCGTTAGATGATAAAAAGCCAGTAGTCTCATTCATAAAAGTAACGACATCTACTCCATTTGAGATTACACTACGGTCTATCTCTACTTGCGGTACTCCTTCAAAAATTTCTAACAAGGTAGCTTGATCCATTTTACCCCATTGCTCTGGTGTTACTTTTTTAGAGAAAAGTATTTTAGAAGCTTCTACCGCTATTTCATACGCCTCTTGACCATGAACCATTATAGTCACTTCTTCAGCAAGACGTTTTTGTAATAAGCGATAACCTGGATCCTTTTGATGTTCTTCGATCAGATTTTCACAAGTTTCTTGATCTAGAAATGTGAAAATTTTGATCCAGTTCATAGCATCATCATCTGTAGCAGTAATCCAGAACTGATAAAATTTATATACGCTTGTTTTATCTGCATCCAGCCAGATATTTCCTCCTTCTG